>DASSLE010000435.1:0-7855 GCA_035689725.1 Pseudolabrys sp. | reverse complement strand
CCGGATAGAGCGCATCGCAGGCGGTCCCGCGCGCCGCCTCGATCAGCGCCGCACCGTTTAGATAGCTCAGTGCCGCGGCTGGCGGACCGATACAGACGCTGTGATCCGCCGCCCAGACATGCGGCGAATTGCGATCGGCTTTCGAATAGGCAGCAACCGTCTGCAGGCCCAGCTTGCGCGCCGCGTGCACGGCGCGCAGCGCGATCTCCCCCCGATTGGCAACGAGTACGCGTTTCATCGCTATGTCACGCGGTGGCAGGCTTCGGCCGATCGACTTTGGCAGAACGAAAAATCGTGTTGCAACACTCTTTTTTTCAGTTTCTGATAATCTGTATGACTGCCACCCACCAGCTTGGGCTGCAGCCAGGGCTGGGGTCGACAAGATGGCGCTGAGTTACGACGAAATCAGCGAGATTTTCAAAATTATCGATGAAAGCTCGTGCGACGAGTTTGTGCTCGAGACCGGCGACATCAAGCTGGTCGTCCGTCGCCGCGGTGCCGCCGACGCTACCCCGGCGATTGAGTCTTCGCAATCCACTCTAAGCGCGTCTGCGCCACCAGAGACGCCCGGTCAGCTGGCACCCCAGCCTGCGGCCGCTAGTGCGGCAACGGCTGCGAGTGTCGTGCCAGCGCCGATGGTCGGTACGTTCTATCGCGCGCCCTCACCTGATGCACCGCCTTTCGTCGAAGTCGGCAGCAAGGTCAATAAGGGCGACCCTATTTGCATCATCGAGGTGATGAAGTTGTTCACGACGATTCACGCCGAATGGAGTGGCACCGTCACGGAAATCGGTGCCGAAAATGCGAAATTGGTGGAGTATGGACAAATGCTATTCGTGATTACGCCGGACTAATCGAAATCGAACGCACGAAGGGTACCGAAGTCGCTGGGATCGCGATCAAAATAAGCGCTGAATCGGGGCATCCCATATCGGGCGGCACCAGGCAATTGGCGCGCATCATGTGAGAGGAAACGATGAAGCCAAATCTGACGAACCCCGGCAAAGTCGTCATTACTATCGCGACGACTGGCGGCCTGCACGGCAAGGAATCGAACCCCGCACTCCCTGAACAGCCCAAAAACATCATCCAGAATTTCCGCGATTGCTATAACGCCGGGGCGACCGTCGCCCATATGCATGTGCGCGACAAACGCGGGGTGACCACCGCCGATCTCGGCGTCTACGGCGAGGTGGTCGAAGGCGTGATGTCGCATTGTCCAGGCATGATCACCCAAGTCGGCAACGGCATCGGCCTGCGTTACGAAAATCCGAAGGCGGAAGGCGAGCCGTTCACGCTGGAAGAGCGGATGAATTTGCTCAACATTCGTCCGCAGCCGGACCAGCTTACGCTCAACCTCGGCACCTTTCATTTCGAGCACAAGAACACCGAATTCCTGTTCCCCAACTCGAAAAAGTGGAACGCCGAATTTGTAGCGGGCTGCAAAAAGCGCGGCATTCGCAATGAACTCGAAGTCTACGACCTCAGCCACATCCAGAACGCCATCGACCTGATGGAACGTGGCGCGCTTGAGCCACCACTGCATTTCAGCTTTGTGCTCGGCATCAAGGGCGCGATCCCAGCCACGCCGGCGAATTTGCTAGCTATGCTCGACGCCATTCCGGACGGATCGTCCTGGCAAGTCGTTAGCATCGGTAAGTACCAGCTGCCGCTAAGCACCATGGCTCTGGCCTTGGGGGGCAATGTTCGCGTCGGAATGGAAGACAACGTTTATTTCAGCCACGGCGTGCTGGCGGTGAGCAACGCGCAGCTCGTTGAACGCGCCGCGCGCATCGTGCGCGAGCTCGGCCGCGAGATCGCCACTCCGGAAGAAGCGCGTGAGCTGATGCATCTTGGCCCGCCGCCGCAACAGCCACCATCGGTTGCGCGCGCGTGAGAACAGAGGGAATTAGCTTCGCGCGTGCGGTATGCGCTAAGTTATGAGCGCGGGCAACAAGTGCTGTGCAGCCGCGCGATAAATTGCGGCGACCGACAGGAAAAAACCTGAACGGCAAAACAGAGGGGGAAACAATGCAGGCAAGGACGGCATCCGGCGGATTCGGCACGTCAATAGGTACGATCGCGTTTGCAAGCGCCATCGGCACGACAATCGAGTGGTATGACTTCTTTCTGTTTGGAGTAGTCACTCCGATTGTCCTCAACAAGTTGTTCTTCCCTAATTTCGATCCGCTGGTGGGCACCTTGCTGGCATACACGACATTCTTCGTCGGATTCATATCGCGGCCGATCGGCGGAATCATTTTTGGCCATTATGGTGACCGCATCGGGCGCAAGACCGTGCTCGTCCTCACCATCCTCATCATGGGTATCGCAACATTCCTGATCGGATTGCTGCCGACCTATGCTTCGGTGGGCATTTGGGCGCCGATCATGCTGCTCTTCCTTCGCATCTTTCAGGGCATCGGCATCGGTGGCGAATGGGGTGGCGCAGTCTTGATGGCAGTTGAGCATTCGCCGACCGGCAGGCGTGGCTTCTACGGAAGCTGGCCGCAGATCGGCGTCCCGGCGGGTCTGCTGTTGAGTTCGGGAATGGTTTACCTGCTGTCCTATCTCCCGGAAAATGACTTCTTCTCCTGGGGTTGGCGAATTGCCTTCCTCGTCAGCGCGGTGCTGGTCGCGGTCGGCCTCTATATCCGGTTGAAGATCATGGAGACCCCGGCATTCACGCGCATCCAGGAGTCTAAAAAAGTCGTCCATGTGCCGTTCTTCGAGCTGTTGAGAACGCACGGCAAGAACACGCTGCTCGGTCTGGGCGCCCGTTATATCGAAGGTGTGACCTTCAATATCTTTGGCGTTTTCATCGTTGGCTATGTTGCCGGCACATTGGGGTTGCCGCGGCAAACAGCCCTCGCGGGCGTGATGATTTCATCGGCGATCATGATCATCATGCTGCCGATTTATGGAACCCTGTCCGACAAGATCGGCAGGCGCCGCATGTTTGGGGTCGCCGGGCTGCTGATCGGTATATTGTCGTTTCCGGCCTTCTGGCTGATGCAAACCAAAGATCCGCTATTGATCTGGATCGCAATCACAGTGCCGTTCGCATTGGTCTATCCGGCGGTGTACGGCCCGCAGGCAGCTTTATTCTCGGAGCTGTTCGATACACGCGTTCGCTATACGGGAATATCGTTCGTCTACCAATTCTCCGGTATCTACGCGAGCGGGCTGACACCGATCATTGCCACGGCGCTGTTGCCAATGGGCAACAACAAACCATGGCTGATCTGCATCTATATTTTGGTTGTCAGCGCAATCAGCGCGCTCTCGGTCTTCGCTATGACTGAGGGGCACAAACGCGACATGGCCGTCGACACCAAATGAGGCTCGCATACACCGCGGCGCGATCATCATGGATCTCAACCTAGAAGGTCGCGTCGCGGTCATCACCGGGGGAGCCGCAGGAATCGGTGAGGCCATCGCCCGCGCGCTTGCGGCAGAAGGCTGCGTGATATGCATCCTCGACAAGAACGCCGACGCGGCAAGCAAGGCCGCCTCGGCGATCGCAGCAAGCAGCAAGCAGGCAATTTCCGCGGCGGCCGATGTCGGTGATGCTGACGCGGTGACGCGTGCGTTCGAGCAATTCGTCGCAAGCAAAAAGCGCATCGACATCCTCGTCAATGCCGCCGGCCTGCTCTCGACCGGCCTTGCTGCCGATCTGGCCCCCGCAGAATGGCAAAAAGTGAGCCAGGTCAACCTTACCGGCGTGCTCTATTGCGCGAAGGCTGCGATCCCCATCATGAGCAGGCAGCGATCTGGTCGCATCATCAATATTGCGTCAGTGGCCGCTATGCGTGGTGGCGGAACGGTCGGCAATACGCTTTACGGAGCAACCAAAGCGGGCGTCGTAGCCTTGACAATGGGGCTTGCGCGCGAGCTCGGTCCAAACGGGATTACGGTCAACGCCATCGCCCCCGCCATTGCGGATACAGCGATGACGCATGCCGCGCTCACCGAGGACGTACGGCGGAAAGTGCTGGCGCGGATTCCACTTGGACGTCTTACCAGCCCGTCCGATATCGCCGATCTGGCAGTATTTCTCGCATCTGATCGTGCCAGCTTCATCACCGGTGCAATCATTCCGGTGGACGGCGGCATCCTGACCACGTAATGGCCCACAGCAGCGACTGTCGACTTGCTCAAGGCAAGCCCGCCACGGCGCGCTCGTAATAGGAAAGATCCAGATATTTTTCCGGCCGAATATCCGGCAGGCCGCCAATCATCTCGGCCCGCAGCTGAAGCAGATTTCGAAAGCCATCCATGTTAAGGCGCGCATCCTTGTCGAGGCCACCATTCTGGCCGAGTGCGCCTTCCACGCTTTTTTCTGCGACATCCGGCGCCACCTTGAGGTACTTCGCGACGATCGCCGCCGTCTCCGCCCTGTTTTCCGGGCGTGACGCCCAGCGCAGCGCCTCAACGATCGACTGCAAGTAATTGACCAGTGTCTCGCGATGCTGCTGGGCCCATTCGCGCATGACAAATGCACCATCGGCCTGATACGCGCCGAGCGCTTCGGCCGCGGAGCCCCAGTTGGGGTAACCTTCGCGCTCTGCCAGAACCGTGCAGGGAAAATTCAGGAGGACAGCGGCGTTCTTGGGATCGCTGCGGATCCCGTTCAAACGCCGCATGCAGTCGCCGCCCTGGAAAAGTTCGTATTCGCTTCGCTTGACGCCTTTCAGGGCCAGCATTTTATAGAGCACCAGCGCGTAGGCGGTGTCGGGCGCATCGACAACCACAGCCTTGCCGCGAATATCGTCGTAAGATTTCACTTCCGGCCGCACGAACAGGCTCAGCATGCCGTTGCTGCCGCCTGATACAATGACCACGTCCTTTTTTGCGCTCTCGACCATAGCGACGGCGTTATCCACGGCAGCTTGCGCGATCTGCACACGGCCATTTGCTAGCGCATCGCGCTGAGCCTTCGAAGTCGGCGTGAATTCAACGTCCACCGAAAGTCCGCGCTTGTCGAACAGGCCTTTGTCTTTTGCGACATAAAGCGCGAGGTGCTGCGGGCCCGGAAAGACGTTGACCAGCAGGTGCTCTTCGCTTCTTGCATGGGCGGTGAGGGCGACAGCACCCGCGAACGCAATGGCCGAAAAAACGCCGATCCGTTGCATCAATTCCTCCCAAATGCCCGACGGGATGTTATGTCTCGGTTTTCCGGAGCGTAGCATTCCGGAAACGCCGGTGCACCAGCCTCCACGGGTCCGCGACATGACAAAACTCAATACACAGTCCATCTCGCTGCAGCGGCGCGGCTCAGGCCCGCCGCTCGTTTTGTTGCATTGTCTCGGTGTAGACCACCATTTCTGGGATTTCGCTGAGGATCTCGCGCGGGACTTCACGCTGATCTCGTACGATCTGCCCGGACACGGCCGCTCCCCTGTTCCAGCCGGCGCTTACACGATCGAGGATTTATCTGCTCAGCTTGCCGAATTGCTTGCCCGGCACAAGATTGCTCGCGCGCATGTCGCAGGAATTTCGCTTGGCGGCCTCATCGCGCAGCATTTCGCCGCCACCAGGCCGGACATGGTCGATCGTCTTACCCTCATCGACACCACACCGCGCTACACCGACGAGCTGCGTGCCATGTGGGCGGAACGCGCAGCGACGGCGCGCAGCGCGGGTGTCAAAGCGCTTGTGGACGGCCTTTTGAAGATCTGGTTCACACCACAATCCGTTGCCGGCGACACGAAGGCAGTCCGCTATGTGCGCACGACACTCCAGAAATCGTCAGGCGAAGGATATGCGCTGGCCTGTGAGGCACTCGCGGAGGCCGATCTTCGCACGGCTGCCGCCAGGATCACCGCGCCAACATTGGTGATTTGCGGGGACGATGACATCCCGAGCTTTCTCGACTCGGCACGTTGGCTCGCGAGCAATATCAATGGCGCCCGGCTCGAATGGATTGGTAAAGCGCGCCACGCATCCGTCATCGAACGACCGTACGAAGCGCTCGCGATCATGCGCGAGTTCCTGCGATGATCGGCGCGATCAAGCCTTCAGGTGTTGGTTGAAAAAATCCAGCGTCAGCTTCAGCGCGCGATCCGCTTCCGGCTTACTGTACGTTTTGCCGCCGTAACGCGCAAAGGCGTGATCGGCGCTGGGATATTTGTGAATCGTCACGAGCGGATTGGGCGACAGCCGCCGTTCGAGAAGATCATTGACCTCCGCCTGCACCCAGCGGTCCTTCATCGCCATATGCAACACAAAAGGCCGATGCAGATTTGGCGCTTCACGAATGCGGTGCTCGATATAGGTCCCGTAATAGGCTACCGCGCAGTCGATATCGGTGCGGCAGCACATCAGGTAACACAGCTTGCCGCCGAGACAGTATCCGACCGCGCCCACCTTGCCATTGCACTCGGGAAGCTGCTTCAGATAGGCGCGCGTGTCCTCCATATCCCGGACCGCAAGGTCATAATCGAAGTCGTAGTAGAGATCGAAAGCTTTCTTGACGTCTTCAGGGTTCTTGTCGGAGAGCTCGACGCCCGGTTCCTGCCGCCAGAAGAGATCCGGCACGAGACAAACGAAACCTGCCTCGGCAAATTCATGGGCATGGTGGCGCATGGTGTCGTTGACGCCCCATATTTCCATGATCGCGATGATTGCACCGGCCGGCGTTTTATCGGGAATGGCGACATACGCGCCCAGCTCGCCGTCGCGCAGCCGCACCTTTACGTTTCGCGTTTGCATGGATTCCCTTACTGAAGCTTGAGAAGAGCGCGGGCATTGCCGCTGAAAATGCTGGCACGCTCCTCCGCGCCGATGTCGAGCGCCGCAACGGCAGCAATCGTCTTGGCGATCAGCCCCCGGCCCTGCTCCGCATCGAAGGGAGCGTCGGTCGCAAAGAGGCAGCGTGAAGTTCCAAAATAGGCATGGCCGCAAGCGGTCGCGGCGGCGTCTCCATTCAAGGCAGTGTCGGCATAGAGCATCTTGAAGTAATCGCCTGGCGGCATTTTCAGGAGCTCGGCGCCTGGATTGCGGTTCGGCTCGCCGAAAAAGATCTGCCGAAAACCAAGCGCAATACGGCCTGCAAAATAAGGGATCATTCCGCCCATATGGTGGGTGATGATTTTCAGTTTTGGAAGTTCGTCAAAAAGGCCTGAATAGATCAGACGCGTCATGCAGGCTGTCGTTTCATAGGGCCATCCGAAGGTGAACCAGATTTCGTTTTCGGACATTTGTTCGGTTGAATAATCCGAAAACTGCGGACCGCGCATCGGATGCACCCAGACCGGCAGATCGTGCTGCACCATGCGGGCGAAGACCGGACGAAATTCGGGCGCACTCAGCGGTTTGCCGGCAACATTGGTGAAAACCTGAATGCCTTTCGCACCAAGATCGTTCACCGCGCGATCGATCTCCTGAAGCGTGGCTTCGATATTGTTCATCGGCACCGACGCGATAAAGGTCGGAAACCGGTGTGGATGGCGCCGGCATAGTTCTGCCAATCCATCATTGGCCATGCGCGCATAATCTGGCGTCTGCGCCGGTGACGGGAGCAGCTCAAGCGGTGGATTGGCCAGCGACAACACCTGCTGATAGTCACCGAACTGGTCGAGCAGCCGGAGCCGATCGTCGAGATCCCACAGCGTGCGCAGGCGCGGGAACGCCGTGGCCGCCGGAAACTCGGGAACAATTTTTTTCAGCCAGTCGAAATAAGGTGCCGGCATGAAATGATTGAATATGTCGATAATCACAGCTGGTCCCCGGAAGAGCAGAGAACTTACGCACTATCGTGACATCGTTTCAAGCTGCCAACTCACCTGCGGCCGCGACAGCTTGTCAGCGATTCCTTTTCGCTATTAACTGTTTGTCGCGGCGCATAGCCTCT
>DASSLE010000434.1:0-6168 GCA_035689725.1 Pseudolabrys sp. | reverse complement strand
AGATTTGATCTGGGTGGTGTCGGCAGTAAGCCGCGACACAATATCTCCAGTACGCGCCGTGTCAAAAAATGCCGAAGATAAACGCGTGAGATGCGCGAATACATCTGCGCGCAAATCGGCGACGATGCGCTCGCCCAGCGTGGTGACCAGGTAGTAGCGCAGCGCGCTCGAGATCGCGAGCACGGCGACAATCATGATCATCACCGCGAAATAGCTGTCGATCAGTTGCACGGCCTTGTCGGAGAAGCCGAAATCGATCATCCGGCGGACCGCTACCGGCACGATCAACGTTGTGAGTGCGGCGGCGATCAGCGCGGCCAATGCAGCGAGTGCGCGGCCACGGTAGCGCACGACGTAGGGCATCAGCCGCGCAAGCGGCTTAAGCTTCAGCTTGCGCCGCTCTCCGGGCGCAGTTGCACCGGCAACATCGAGCCCTCTTCCATCGCTGGAAAAATTCATGCGACGCCTCCGCTAGGCCCCACTTTGTGCATCCTTAATGCCTTGTGGGCCTAACAGTGGTCAATTGCGCGGCTTGCCGCCTGCAATGGGCTGCTGTATAGGAGCCACCAAATTCAGCACCTATTGGCGCGGCTGCGCGCCCCGGAAACTGACGATGAAACAAGACATCCATCCTGACTACCACACCATCAAGGTGGTAATGACCGATGGCAGCGAATTCACCACCCGCTCCACCTGGGGCAAAGAGGGTGATGTCCTGCATCTCGACATTGACCCGAAGTCGCATCCAGCCTGGACCGGCGGCCAGCAACAACTCATCGACCGCGGCGGCCGCGTGTCCCGCTTCCAGAAGAAATTCTCCGGCTTCCTGAAAACCGACGAGAAGAAATAAGCGACTGCCGAGAGGTTTAAGAAACCCCCGCATGATGCGGGGGTTTTTGCATTCAACCGAGTGAGTGCCTAAACGCTTTCCGCTCCGAACGCCGCCTTCAACAGGCCAAGCTGACGCTCGACCGGATTGGTCGATGCGGGGGGCGCGACTGCACCCTGATTGTAGATAGTGGCGTCAAGGCGGCGCACCTTGGCGTACAGCTTCTGCGACCGCTCAATGAGGGCGCGCAGCGTCACTGGCAACAACTCGATATTGTCAGAATCATGAGTGTCGCTGGCTGCAAGCTTGACCTTGCTCTTTTCCTTGCTGGCCTGCGCGAGGGACATCTCGCCTTCCTTTACCGCGCGATGGAGAAGTAGCCAGGATGCAAGCTGCATCAGCCTGGTGGTGAGCCGCATGCTTTCGGTGGCATAGGCCAGCGATGCGGCGCGCTCGAGTTTCTTGGACTGCTGCCTTCCGGGGCCGTCGAGATATGTCGCGGTCTCTTCGACCAGAGCCATGCCGTCACGAAACAGGTCTGCAAATGCCTGCGAACTCGCAACCCGCTCCCCGAACGACACCGGTTGAGTTTCGCTCAACGACTTTTCGGACATAACGCGACGCCTCACTTCACGCGGAGCAGATACGCGCTCCGTAAACGATCGGGTAAGCATGGCGCGCGCGAGCTATGTATGTCCAGACGGCGATATGGTTAACATTGCGATATAGTTGCTGCGCAAATCCAACAGAGCCAAGATGGTGCTGCAAATTTGACCCATATTGGCACAAAAAAAGGAGCCGCCGTTGCCGGCGGCTCTAAGGTGATAACAGGGAGGCGTCAAACAGAGTGGACAGGAGCCACTCAATGTCCATGAAGATGGACAATGCCAGTAATGATCGGGAAAGCTTAACGACACATTAAGAACATGGACGCAATGCCAAATATTTTTCGTGGCATGGCGTTGAATTCAGCCGCTTGACATGCCGACCATCTCAACGCTTGAAAAACTGATCGGCGGCTGTGCGCGAAGCGCGCTTTTGCGCCATGTCGGCCTCAAGCCGGTTGATTTCGTCGTGCAGCAATTGCACGCGCAGACCGAGTTCTTCTACCGAAAGCAACGTGAGATCCTGCCCAATCTCATGTGCGACCTTCTTCTTCGGTTTGTCGTCCTCGTCGATCGCCGGCATAGGTTGGCCTCCTACGAACGAAATTTAGCGACAGCGGCTTCGGTTGTCACATCGATTTGGCCCGCCTAAACAAGGCGCCCGATTTGTAAAAGAATAGAGGAACCGATGGTCGCACTTCCAACCAAAATGACCGCGATCGGCATCAAGGGTGCCGGCGGCCCGGACATGCTTGCACCCGAACAGCGCCCGGTTCCGACTCCTGGTAACGGCGAAATCTTGGTGAAGGTGGCCGCCGCTGGCGTGAACCGTCCCGACGTCATGCAACGCATGGGCCTTTATCCGCCCCCGCCCGGCGCGCCGGATATTCCAGGCCTCGAAATTGCCGGCGAGGTTGTAGCGTTGGGCACCAATGTCAAACGGTGGAAGCTCGGCGACCGGGTGATGGCTTTGGTCGTCGGTGGGGGATACGCCGAATATTGCATCGCGCACGAAAGTCATGCACTACCGGTCTCCGGCCTCTCGATGGTCGAAGCCGCGGCGATACCGGAAACGTTCTTCACGGTCTGGCACAACACGTTTGAGCGCGGCGGTCTGAAAAGCGGTGAAACGCTGCTGATCCATGGTGGCTCGTCGGGTATCGGCACGACCGCTATCCAACTTGCCAAAGCATTCGGCGCGCGCGTGATCACGACTGCGGGTTCGCAAGAAAAATGCGAGGCCTGCCGCAGACTCGGCGCCGACGTCGCCGTTAACTATAAGACTGAGGACTTTGTCACGGCCACCAAGACGGCCACCGGCGGCAAGGGCGCCGAGGTTATAGTGGACATGGTGGGTGGGGACTACATCGCGCGCAACTACGAAGCTGCCGCGGTGGAGGGGCGCATCGTGCAAATCGCATTTCAGGGCAGCCCGAAGGCGGCGGTGGATTTCCGCCGAATCATGCTCAAGCGGCTGCATCATACTGGATCGACTTTGCGCTCGCGCTCAGTCGCCGACAAAGGCGCAATCGCGCGTGCGGTCGAGGAGAACGTGCTGCCTCTGATAGCGGCGGGAAAGGTCAAGCCAATCATCTATAAGACCTTTCCATTGAGCAAAGCAGCCGTCGCTCACGCGCTTATGGAATCCAGCGCCCATATCGGCAAGATCGTGCTAACGTTTTGACTGGACGTCCGTTTCTTCGAAAAGCCGCGAAATCGGCGCAATGTCCAACTTAAACTGAACACAAGGTGCGATTGTTTGCAGATTTTCACCGTCGGCCAGGCCAGAGCTCCAGGCTGCAAGGCGATGCCGCGGGCGGGGGTTTTTCTTTGACTATGACGCGTTGGCTGAGAGCCGTAGTGGTCGCGCTCGCCGCTTCGCTCCTGGCGGCCCACACCGCGCGCGCGGTGGAAGCGGTGAACGTTCGGCTTGATACCGCCGCCATTGATTTGACCGCTGCGACCGAAGTGCAAAAAACCGACGGTGACCGCATCCAGGTATCCACCGCGCCCGGCCCAGACGGAATCGTGCGACGCATTGAGGTGCGTGCGCGCGAAGGCAACAACAACTGGGCGGTGCTCGCGCTCACCAATAACAGTGACGAGCAGATTGACCGCCTGATCGTCGTGCCGCACTACCGCATGGTTGAATCTGGCCTGTTCTGGCCCGACCTTGGCCTTTCGCGAATTGCAGCCATCACACCTTCAACTGGCGATCGCCCGGTGCGTCAGGAGGGTACGACTGCGGATATTTTCCGTATTACGCTCGACCCCGGCACCGTCATCACTTTTGTCGCCGAACTCCGCACCGACAAACTGCCGCAGATCTACTTGTGGGAGCCGGACGCCTACAAGGACAAGGTCAACTCCTTCACCTTGTACTATGGCATCGTCATCGGCATCGCCGGTCTGCTCGCGCTGTTTCTCACGATCCTGTTCGTGGTCAAGGGCTCGATCATGTTTCCGGCCGCTGCCGCACTCGGCTGGGCGGTATTGATCTATATCGGCATTGACTTCGGCTTCTGGGGCAAGGTCTTCGACATGTCGGCTGGCGCCGAACGCGTGTGGCGCGCCTGCGGCGAGGCAATCCTGTCGGCGACGCTGCTGGTGTTTCTATTCGCCTATCTCAATCTGTCGCGCTGGCATGTCCGATACGCTCACATCACTATTGCCTGGCTTGCGGCGCTCGCGGCGCTGATCGCCGTTGCGGTATTCGACCCGGCCGCTGCGGCAGGCATCGCCCGCATGTCGCTTGCAGGCATCGCCCTACTTGGACTTGCGCTCGTCATTTATCTCTCTACGCACGGCTTCGACCGTGCCGTCCTGCTGATCCCGACCTGGCTGTTGCTGGTAGTATGGACCACAGCCGCCGGCCTCGCGGTCACCGGCGTCGTAACAAACGATATCATCGGTCCGGCGCTGCTCGGCGGCCTGGTCCTAATCGTGATGCTGATCGGCTTCACCGTGATGCAGCATGCATTCGCCGGCGGCATCACCCATGGCATAGTTTCCGACGTCGAACGCCGTGCGCTTGCGCTTACCGGCGCCGGCGATTTGATCTGGGATTGGGACGTTTCAGCGGACAAGGTGTTCACAAGCCCGGAGACCGAGCACATACTGGGCCTGAAGCGTGGCACGCTCGAGGGACCGGCGGCAACCTGGCTTGAAGTGCTGCACCCCCTCGACCGTGATCGCTTCCGCGCGTCGCTCGACGGCGTCGTTGAGCAGCGCCGCGGCCGCCTCACGCAGGATTTCCGGCTGCGGACCGTCGACGGAAACTACCTTTGGTTCGCACTCAAGGCGCGCCCCGTAGTCGGCTCCGATGGCGAAGTAGTGCGGCTCGTCGGCACACTCACAGACGTGACCGACTTCAAGAACGCTGAAGAACGGCTACTATTTGATGCAGTTCACGACAACCTCACCGGCCTGCCCAACCGCGAACTGTTTATCGATCGTATGGAGGCGGCATTCGGCTTCGCCCGAGCCGACCCGCAAATCCGGCCATCGATCGTGGTGATCGATCTCGACCGGTTCAAGCAAGTCAACGATTCCGTCGGTATGGCAGTGGGCGATTCGATTCTGCTCACCATCGCGCGCCGGCTTTCGCGTTTGCTTAAGCCGCAGGATACGCTGGCGCGGCTCTCTGGCGATCAGTTTGCGCTGATCGTGCTGTCGGAGCGCGAGCCTGCGCGCATTGTGGCCTTCGCGGAAACGATCCGGCGGACGCTGCGCGCGCCGATTGCCTTTAACGACCGCGAGATCTTCCTCACCGCTTCGATAGGGTTGGCTCTCGCCGAAAATCAGGCGCACCGCACCGAGGAAGTGCTCAAGGACGCCGAGCTCGCGATGTACTACGCCAAGCGCATCGGCGGCGATCGCATCGAAATCTTCAAGTCGGCCATGCGCTCCCGCAAGACCGACCGCTTGACGATGGAATCGGAATTGCGCCGCGCTATCGAGCGTGAGGAAATCAAGGTGCTGTACCAGCCGATCGTACGGCTGGAAGACCGTGCGATCGCCGGATTCGAAGCGCTCGCACGCTGGGATCACCCGAAGCTGGGCCGCCTGTCGCCGGCGGAATTTATCTCCATTGCCGAGGAAATCGGCCTGATCGTCGATCTTGGCCTCTTTGTGCTCGACCATACCGCCCGCCAACTGGCGCAGTGGCAGGCGGCCACCCGCGCACGCGAGCCGGTGTTTGCCAGCGTAAATGTGTCGTCGCGGCAATTGCTGCGCCATGACCTGATCCAGGATTTGCGCAGTGTGTTGGGACGCTCGGCCTTGGCCCGCGGCACGCTCAAGATCGAGATCACCGAGTCGCTGGTGATGGAAAATCCCGAGCACGCCGCGCAAATGTTGACGCGCATCAAGGAACTTGGCGCCGGTTTATCGCTGGACGATTTTGGCACTGGCCATTCCTCGCTTGCCTATTTGCAGCGCTTCCCGTTCGACACCATAAAGATCGACAAATCATTCGTGCGCACCACCCCGCGCGGCACGCGCCCATTGATCCTGCGCTCGATCATCGCACTCGCTCACGATCTCGGGATGGAAGTCGTGGCGGAAGGCGCTGAAACCGATTCCGACGCGGTCGAGCTCTATCAGCTTGGTTGCGAATATGCGCAGGGCTTTGCCTTCGGCGAGCCGATGACCGCGGACGCTGCCCGCGACCTATTGATCGACAAGCCGACCCGCCTGCGCGCGCTCAAAATTGCATCTGAATAATTGAACTCA
>DASSLE010000433.1:0-29392 GCA_035689725.1 Pseudolabrys sp. | reverse complement strand
GTATTATCCATGCCAAAGACCTTTAATGCTTGCTCATAGAGGCGGGCGGGATCGCGCTCGCCATTCTTGGCCGCTGCAATAATCCGGTTCGCGATGATCTCAGGAACGGCAGACCCTAAATTTCGAAGCGATTTGCAGGCTCGGTCGAAAGCTTCGCCCATCGCCGAGTTCGCGGCGTCGTCGAACCAAACGTCTTGGATCGCAATGATATTCATAAATACCTCCCTTGAAGCACGGGCGGGAGCGCTGAAGCGTCTCTCAGTCACGGAGGCCCGAAGCAGTTTCGGTGATGAAACAGGCTACCCCTCCAGATAGGGCGATGGCTGATCCATACAGACCACTTTTCCTTCTTTTATCGCTTAATGACACAGGAATTCACGCCCGCGGCAGGCTTTCACGCGACCGCGAACCAATTCGCCTCGATTCAACGGCGTTCGAATTGTCTTGGACCCCTATGTCTGGAAGCGTACACTGTTCGACTACCTATAGCAGACCCTGTGCCAGGCGTCGGTGGCTGAGAGACAATTGTGCTCTCGCCTGAATGGAGGAAATCGATGTCTCAAGCGCCCAGATCAAGGCCCATCAAAGGAAGTTCAGACCGCAAAACAACGGGCGCCCCGCTGTTTGATCCTGCGGTGTTTTTGGCGACGGCGGCCGTTGGTCGCGACATTTCCAAGCATTCAAAGAAAGAAGTCATTTTTGCTCAGGGCGACGATGCAGATGCGGTTTTCTATATCAAGAAGGGCAAGGTCAAAGTCGCCGTCATATCCGAGCAAGGAAAGGAAGCCGTCGTCGCACTGCTGGGGCCAAACGAATTTGTCGGCGAAGGATGCTTGATAGGACAGCCGAAGCGTTTGGCGACAGCGTCTGCAATGACGGAATGCGAGACGATGCGAGTGGAAAAGACTGAAATCCAGCGGGTCATTCATGACGAACCCGCATTTTCGGAAATGTTTGTCTCGCATATTCTGGCAAGGAATGCCCGGGTCGAAGAAGACTTGGTCGATCAGCTCTTCAATTCAACAGAAAAACGGCTTGCGCGACTGTTACTGCTGTTGGCCAATTTTGGAAAGGAAGGCCGGCCGGAGCCAATTCTCGCGAAGATCAGTCAGGAAACACTCGCTGAGATGATCGGCACGACCCGGTCGCGCGTGAGCCACTTCATGAATAAGTTCCGTCAATTAGGATTCATTGATTACAACGGACATCTCGAAGTCCATACTTCGTTGTTGGGTATACTTCTGGCCGATGAGCCACGCACAGTGAGCCCGCCGAAGTGACATCTCTCATGATCAACTGATCGGGTCGTCGGATGTCCGCTTGGGTCATTAGGCGACATCAAGCCAGCGCGCAGGCTGGGCGATTGCCGCGTGGCTCATTGGGCCGAATTTTCCCCCATTTCTGAGTGCAGCGCCGGAGAGCTCGCAATCTATTTGGCAACCTACCCCGATCCGTCGGCCATTCTCGCTACCTTGCAACCGGCTGGCGTTGCCCGCTGGCGAACGCGGGCGTTCAGAAGGCCGACAATCGTCGAGGACGACTAATTATAAGTCAGATTGAATGTGGACGTCGGCTAGGGATCAGCGTCCATGCTAATAAATCTTTCGTGCACTACCAATCAATGCATGCAGCTTTATCGTGTTGCTAGCTTATTCCATGTATTGCGAACGTGTAGGGACCAGCCCTGCCAGTTCACGCTAACAACATCCCAGTTTACCATCGGCCGCTGTTCGATGTTGGTCTGAGCCGTCGTTTCGGAAGGATGAGTGGTCGATGCGTCATACACGTACGCGAATCCGACTGTCAGAAAGAATCCAATAATGACTCCTAGCAGTAGGCGCATACTCTCATTCCTCTTAGTATGTTATTGTGTAAATCATAGGAACACGATGGCCCCGCTTGCGCGAGGCCATCTCCATTTGCATCGAAGTTTCTGTTAACCGCAGACCTGCCTCGTTCTGAACACCACACGACCGCTGGGCGTAACAACACGCGAGCGGATTAGGCGGCAGTCGCCACCGTAATATGCGTTCGCGTTATAGCCCCTGCGATGATAGTAACCATCGTCCGAAAATCGGGGGCCCACGCCTGCGCCGATCGGGCCAAGCTGCACGCCCGCGCCACCAGAGTCTGCGCCGATAAACACTTGCGCGCTAGCCGGTGCCGCAACGCCCAGTACGGCAGCGGCAACCAAACCGATTAGAAGTTTTTTCATAGTGCTCTCCAAATGCATTTTAAAGTTCTGCATACTCAATGCGTGACGTGCCACCTTTGTTCCACCGCATTTAAAGATTAGATTTTGCCGTTCGTCGCAAACACCTGATTAATATTGCTCGCATTTCGTCGCGCGTCCGGAAGCCCTCAGCAGGAAACGCCCAAAGGATTAAGTGGCGATCACAGCCACGCGGTCAAAGAGTATCCATCATGGCAGGCTCGGCCATCGCTTGGTCATTCATACGAGCGCCGCCACGCGATTTTTTAATCGCGGCCGCTCGCCAGCACAGCTCGCGTGGACGCGTCCGGGCCGAACGCCTCGGTGCTTTCAATCGACAGCAGCTCGGTCAGCTTCTCGCGCGCGCGGCTGACGCGCGATTTGATCGTGCCGACTGCGCAGCCACAAATGTTGGCCGCGTCTTCGTAGGAGAAGCCCGCGGCGCCGACTAGGACCAGCGCTTCGCGCTGGTCGGCCGGCAGTTTGACCAGTGCTTTACGGAATTCGCCGAATTCCACGTGTCCGAGCTGCTCGGGTTGAGATTTCAGACTCTCGGTATAACTTCCGTCCACGTCTTCCACTTCGCGGCGGCGCTTGCGGTATTCGGAGTGGAAATGGTTGCGCAGAATAGTGAACAGCCAAGCCGACATGTTGGTGCCAGGCTGGAACGATTTGATATTGGCCAGCGCGCGCAACAGCGTCTCCTGCACCAGATCGTCGGCGCGATCGATATTTCCGCACAAGGAAATGGCGAATGCTCGTAGACGGGGGACCGCGTCGAGAACGGCTTGGCGGACGGCCCCATCGATCGGCATTTACCGCTTTCCTTTGTGGTCGCCGGCATCGAGTTGATTCAGCAGTTCGGTGAAGCGGTCCGGAACCCCTTGTTTGACGACATCGTCGTACATGGCCCGCAGTTGCTGGCCGATCTTCGCCTGAATGTCGCGTCCGAGTTTGATGCCGGGCCCTTTGTGAGCGGACGAGGTAGTTTCTGCCATTGGCGGTTCCGGTTCAGGTTTCCGGTCTTTCATGGGTTCTCTTTACAACTGTCGATTGGTAAAAACGTCGTTTGGCAGACGAAATCAAAGTAAAACGCTCGAAAAGCCAATTAGTTCCGGACCTATGGAACTTTATTGTGACCGGCGCGTTTGGCTTGGAAAGTATAAGCTTATTCAATCGGGGTGTCTTCGTGCGTGCCAATCACGAAGGCTGCGATTTCACGCGGGAGGGTTTTTTGTCCACATCTCAAGACGTAGCCCAGCATTTGCCGTATCTACGCCGCTATGCGCGGGCCCTGACGGGCAACCAGAAGTCGGGTGACGCCTATGTAGCCGCCACGCTAGAGGCTTTGATCGAAGAGCCCTCCATTCTAGAGAAAGCGGCCTCCACCCGGATTGGGCTCTACAATCTGTTCACCAAAATCTGGAATTCAGTTAGCGTAAACGGCAAGTCACAACCGGCGCTCGCGGATTTACCGGTCGAGCAGCGGCTCGCCCAGATCACTCCTAAACCGCGTCAGGCGTTCCTTTTGTTGGCTCTGGAGGGTCTGTCCGAGGGCGACGCAGCAAAGGTGCTCGACGTCGACGTGCCGACCTTGCGGGCTTTGGTCGAGGAATCGGGCGAGGAACTGGCCTCGGAGATTGCAACCGACGTGCTGATTATCGAGGACGAGCCCTTTATCGCCATGGATTTGACGGGGCTGGTGGAAAGCCTCGGCCACCGCGTGCTGGGCGTCGCCCGCACCCACTCCGAAGCGATCTCGCTCGCCAAGGCCAAGTGGCCAGGCCTGATCCTCGCCGACATCTCTCTTGCCGACGGGAGTTCGGGTCTCGACGCGGTCAATGAGCTGCTGAAGTCATTCGAGGTGCCGGTAATCTTCATCACCGCTTATCCGGAGCGGTTCCTCACTGGCGAGCGGCCGGAGCCAGCGTTCCTGATCGCCAAGCCGTTCGAGTCTGCGACGGTGTCTGCCGTGATCAGCCAGGCGCTGTTTTTTGAGCGCAACGCGCGACCGTCGGAGCGGCGCGCCAGCGCATAATGCTCTCTGTCATTGTCGGTCTGCGCAAAATGCCGGTCGCGGCTATCATTGCAGCGCCCGGAGCCTTTTGATGCCGGCGGTTTTAATTGCTGGATCGTGGGGATTCCAGGGAGGCTACCTTGCCCAACGATGAACTGTTCACCAAGAATGAAGAAGCGTTCGCGCATGCGATCATGGATACGGTTCGCGAGCCTTTCTTGGTGCTGAACCAGGACCTGCGCGTGATCTCCGCGAGCATCTCTTTCTATCGTACATTTAAGGTCAGCCGAGACGAAACCGAAGGTAAGCTGCTTTACGTGTTGGGCGATGGACAGTGGAATATTCCGAAGCTTCGCTTGCTCCTGGAAAAGATCGTGCCCGAGCGCGGCGTGATGGAAGACTATGAGGTCGAACACGAGTTTCCCACGATCGGACGACGCATCATGCTCCTGAATGCCCGTATGGTGTTTTACGAGGGAGGTTCCCGCACGACTATTTTGCTTGGCATCGAGGATGTCACCCAGCAGCGCGTCTTGCAGCGCGAAAAGGACGAGCTAATGCAACAAAAGGACGTGTTGCTTGAGCAGAAAGCGATTCTGGCGAAAGAATTCGATCATCGATTGCTGAACAGCCTACAGTTGATCTCAAGTTTACTGTCATTGCAGAGCCGCACCACGAAAAATCAGGAAGCTGCGGCCCAGTTGTCGATAGCCGGCAGCCGTGTCGCGGCACTGGGGCGGGTGCACCGACGGTTACACGTGCTAGATCATCTCGAAACCGTCGAGTTCAAGCAATTCATTTTACGGCTCTGCGAGGATCTCTCCGGACTTCTTTTCAACGATGAACGGAAACAAACCATCGTCGTCGAGGGTAAGGACATTGAGATCCCAACCCTGCTCGGCATCCCACTCGGATTCATCGTCAATGAGCTGGTGACGAATTCCGCCAAATACGCGAAAGGCAAAATTACCGTCAGACTGGAATCTGCGCCTGAGGGCTATTTGCTCTCGGTGTTGGATGACGGGCCGGGCCTGCCCGAGGGGTTCACGCCCTCTGGCCACAAGGGCCTTGGGATGAAAATCATTCAGTCGCTCGTCAAGCAGATCGGTGGCGAGTTTCAATTAGGCCGAGGCGACCACAATCGGGGCGCGCGTTTTGCAATTCTGTTTAGCATCCCGCCACCGCCCAAGCCGCTGGTGAAAAACACGAGGAAGTAAGAAGCGGCGCCGACTTAACCAGGGCAATTCCGGCATATCGCGATCTGCTGCCATGCGCCGGGCGGAGCGACATTCCTCCACTCAGCGGACCAATGTCCGCTTTACCCCCGAAAGCGGACATTCGCTAAGAACAAAAGCATATCCGCTTTGTGCCATGAGCGGACATCGGGCGCCGTTGCGTCCCGTGGGCTAGATCCGCCCAATCAGCATGAGAACGACCACGATGATCAAGATGGTGCCGATAAGACCAACGCCACCGTGGCCATAACCGTAGCCGTAGCCGCCGAAGCGGCCGCTGAAACCGCCGAGCAGGAATATTATAAGGATGATAACAAGGATGAGTCCCAGCGACATGGTTTTATCTCCGTTTGCAGTACCTAAATGAAATTTACTTCTTCTCGATGGAAATTAGCCGTGGCTAAAACCAATTAATTCCCGCCAATGGCAGCACCCGCTGCAGGATCGCCCCGACGCAGATCAGCACCACAAGCAATTTGAGAAGATTTGCCAAACGACTATCATTGACGAACTTTTCGATGGCCCAAAAACAAATTGCGCCGACAACGCAAATAATCAGAATTCCAATTAAAACCGCAAGCATAACAACCCCCTATGCTGGTGGTGAGGAGCCGCGGGCTTACTGGCAGGGACCACGCATTGATTTATAACGTCGCCTTCAATCGACGAAAGTCACGATAATTGCATTGACCCAGATCAATTATGTCCGATACCACATTAGGATGCATCAGCCGAGCTTGGCGACCGCGACGTAGCCGGCGGTGACCTCGTCCTTGTGGGCGGCGAAGGCTGCTAGGACTTCGGCCTTCTCGTGTTCGGGACCTTGACGAAGTCCAGGGTCGGTCCGAGTTCTGCTGCGACCTCGTCGAATTCTGTGGGGGAGATCCGGAGGTCCCGATGGACCTCGAGCGGCGTCGCGCCGGGCTTGGTGGCCATGTACTGGAAGGGCCCACCCGAAACGTTGCACACCCAGAGCGTCCGCATGAACTTGAGGCCGGGCAGCCTGCCCAGGTTGTTGGTGTGCCATTCCCGCAGCTGCGGGTTCTTGGACTTCTGGCCGACGATGGGGTTTTTCACGACGGCGTCGCTGAAGTGGTCAACCACCGCCGATGGCGAAGACGCCACCCAGCCGTTCGTACAGACTTTTCTCGGGCATGGTTTGCTTGGCCTGTGCGTACGCGTTTTCCGCCCCAGCCAATATAGCCACCGGGCTGGCGGTCAACGCCAGCCCTGCGACCACGCTTCGTCGTGTGATAGAAGTCGAAACAGCCTGTATCATTTGGTCGCCTCTCTAATAATAATGATAGGGTAGGTCCGTTTAGTGCATGCCATCTGTCAAAATTGACCAACTTATCCGGCAACGGACATAATCCTAATCCACTGGATTTAGATTGAGGGCCAACTTGGGGGCGCTAGATCCATGATCAAGACGAAGGCCACCCGCTCTGGCAAAACTGTATTACCAACCGTATTGCTCGGTAGCCTTACCGATCTCGAAAATCGCCGCGAGAAGCTAATCTCGCGGAGCCGTTTCGTCCGTCGGATGTTGCGGGCAATCGGAGTTTGGTGGGTGCTCGCGTTGTGCGGACTCCTCATTGGCATGGCCGGTTATTCCTACTTCGAGGGCATGTCGCTTCCGGACGCGTATGTGAACGCCGCCATGATCCTCTCCGGCATGGGGCCGCTCGGCGAGCTAAAGACCAGTGCCGGCAAGATCTTTGCTGGTTCTTATGCGATCTTTTCTGGGCTGATTATTGTAATCGCCACGTCGTTTGTTCTCGCTCCAATTTTTCATCGCGTGCTGCACCACTTTCATGTGGAGACGGGGAAGAATGATTAGGATCGTAATTCAATCAATGGGACGCCCGACGTCTTCGGGCTTGATGTCTCTTGGATCAAATGCGGACACGAGCTTCTGCTGCTCGGATGTCCGCTTTGTGCCAAATGTGGACATTCTGAGTTCGGCTTTGCCGCACTACGTTACCAACGCCCGCCTCGCCGGATGAGCCTCACGATCACGAGCAACAGCACGGCGCCGATGGTGGCAGCAATGATCGCAGCAACAATGCCAGCACCAACATGAATACCGAGCTGCGGAAATAGCCAACTAGCGATGAAGGCGCCGACGATTCCAATTATAATATCGCCAACCAAACCAAAGCCTGTCCCTTGCACGATTTGGCCGGCTAGCCAGCCCGCAATAGCGCCGATCAACAATATGACAAGCAGACTTTCAGCAGACATATGCATAACGGTTTCCTCCGGTAAGCGCGAGTTTGTAAGATTGTTAACTGATGAATTATTTGTACCCGCGGAAGAAAGATTACTGCATTGGCTTGATCCCATCTAGGGCGTGAACTCATAGATTTGCCCAGCTCGCGAGAGTTCTTGCTCTCGTCCGCCAACCAAAAAAATCAATCGTAGTGATGATGGTTCTTCTTAACGACCACGACCTTGGCGTTGTGATTGTGCCAGCCATAGTGATGGCCGCGCGTCCACCCACGATGAAGGCCGCGATCGTGATCACCGTCTTTCGTGATAATGACCGTTCGATCCTGCGCGTTTGCGATTACGGCTGGCAGCGCAACTGCGACCACGCCCAAAGCAGTCAACGTGATAAGAAATGTGCGCATGAGCTTCCTCCTAAATCGGCGTTGATCCACCGACAGTATAAAACGGACGGGCAGACGCGAAGTTCCAAACTTTTTTCTGAAGCTTCACTCAGACTGGAAGCGTCGCTTCGGCGACCGCCGCGCAATGTCCGCTTTGGGTAAAACATCTTCGGCCAAACTCGCTCGCAAGATGTCCGCTTATCCCTCAGGAACAGGCATTTTGATGTAGGCCTTGCGGCGACTTATCAGAATTTGACAAGCAACCCTTCTTCATGACCGCATTGATCGCATTCGAACGTGCGCCGATCGGTGCCTAGCCCTATTGGCTCGATGCCGGTCATCATCCTTCTGGCTCCGCAATTCTGGCACCTGCGCCTTTCGATGATCTTCAGCGGACTAGGAATAAATTGGGATTGAGGCATGGGCTCCTCCGGTTTCAGGCGGGAGCGTTACCGGGCTCTCAGCCACCGACGCCTCTTCACCATTAGATTGGGAGCAGCATACGAAATCTGCCATCGCAGTCGCGGATCAAGCATCAAATAACTGCGCGAATGCGTAAGCGTCACTGACATGAAAATCGAGATAAACATTTCGGACATATTATAATTTCGATCGGTCGCGCATATGTCGAGGGTTCCTCTGATAATTGAAACATGGGCGGTAACGACCAATGACGGGGTCAAATCCCCATTACATCAATGAATGCCAATCCGACTTGCGAGCCGTTAAGGAGGGTTGGTACGCGATGGACGACCACGGCAACCTCTTATTCGGCCCATTTTCCAATCGGGCGAATTGCCTGACGAGAATCAATGAATTGGTCAACGCCCCTTGAGTCGCGGCGACCTCCAAGCTGAAGCACGTTTGCAACATGAGACGGTAATGGTCCGCAAAGAGGAGGAACGTTAAACGTGGCGTCCACATGACTAACCACCGTAAGCGCCCACACGATCCAAGTAAAAGGTCCATCGCAAGATGGGAGAATGAGGGTGGCGCGACCAAAAATGGTCGCGGCAAGCGCCCTCACGATCCCTCCACATTGCAGAGGTCGACGACAGACCGCCGGGCGCAGGAGGCCAAAGAAAGGGCGTCCACGCTGCGGACATAACGGCCTGGCCGAACGATGTCCGCTTTACCCCCTGATAACAGACATTCGCTGGACGGGCGGTGACGTCCGCTAAGGGCCAAGTGTAGACATCGCGCCAGAGGCCGCCAACTGAGGTGGCCTCAGACGCGGCCCTCCGGTCCAGGAAGTTTGGACCAATCGAGGCCGAGTGCTTCGCAGACTTGCCGAACGGAACGAGGGTCGAGGTTATGGCTCGCACCGACTAGGGGCAGTTCCGCAGTCCGGCCTGCACGGCGGATCGTCACAGCCCCATGACCTTCTCCGCGCTTTTCGGACTGCGAATCGAAGCGGCATCCATGTTCGGCCAGCCACTTTCGGAACGTTGCGTATTCCATCCATCCCCTCCGATCTTTGCCCTAACGACGCAGCCAACATAGCCCAAATTCAAAAGAGGCCACTCCCGATTTCACAAGGGGCTACCGCAGACCGGATCAAAACAGGGCAACACCCCATGGCTTTAGGTCAAAAGTGGACATGGCGCGCTCTAATTGCGATGTCTGCTCTTACACCGAAATCGATCACCAAATCAGCAGCCAGATCACGCAAGCAATCAAACTGAAGACTGCAAAGGTTGCGACAATCCCCAGATAGGCTAGTGCGACACCGGCCAGTTCGATGAGGTGGCGTACCGTATCTCGTTGCGCGGGGAGAGCAGGGCTACTGTGAGACATTACCCAGCCCTCCTCGGGTTGTTCGGCAATGGCGATGCGAAAATTTGGACAGGACACGCCGATAAATAAATTATTCTCAAAACGGTCCAGTACGAGGTTTTGTCTGTCCAATAACAAACGATGCTACGCCGAAGCAGATTGCAGCGGTCAAGCTGATTGACAATAAGGGAAGCCACGTCACGACATAAAACCACATCTGACGATCCTCCTCGGATCGGCTCACCACAACAATGGATGAATGCAGAATAGGTTCCTTCACGCAAAAGCTAGATGTGGCTTTCCTTGGTCATATCGGTCCCTAATTAGAAAAGACGAAAGTCCGCCTCGCGGTCTGACGTCCGCTTAGTGCCAATAGCCGACATTCGCGAAATGACTTGCGCAAAACAGAAAGACCGCCTCGCGGCGGTCTGTCCGAAAATCCGATCAGGTGCAATTAAGCCGGTCAGCCCGGGCACTCAGACAGGCCAGTGCAAGCCCCGAGGGTAAAGTTCGCATTCTCCTTCGCAGTACCCCCAGCGATCTCCAGCGCCTCGTCGGAAACTTTGAAGACGAGTATCTCTTCTTCAGTCTTCTCAAGTCCCATCATGATGTTCGTCATGGAATTGATCCTTTTTTTAAGCGTGTTTGGTTCTTAATAATCTAAAATGTGGGGTCTCAAGGGCGCGTTTAACAGGGCGGGTAACCGCTTTCTTTCGGTCGAAATTAAGCAATCCAAAGGATGCCCAAACCCACTTCTGTCGTTATCAATTCAATATTTGCCAAAAACGATCATGGCGTCCCCTAACTTTGATGTCCGCTATTCTCCCAAAAGCAGACAATGATCGGCGGCGCTTTGCACGTCAGCTTTGGGTCATTAGCGAACATTACTCTCGCAGGTTTACGTGCCGAATATCCCGCAAAGAAAAAACCCGGGACATTGCCCGGGGTTTTAGATATTTTCGACAGCACATGTGAGGCGGGCCAAGCTGCTTTGACATCAACCTTCTTCGCGGGCTTTTGCGCCTCGGCTTTTTTCGGCACGAATCCTCCTCTGAATTTGCTCTCTAGCGCGATCAGCGATTGGCAGCGGCGGCCCGCGCTTGGTTCTCTACCCGCATTCGCTCTTCATAGTGCCGCCGCTCCATATAATGCGGGTCATCAAGCACTTCACGCCACGCCTGGTCTAAGACATCTTTGTCCAACGCCTGTTTGCTCTTCTGCTCTGTCCATGCGAGCCATGCGATACAGACAACCACAATAAGTATGATGATGATGATTTCGGCCATAGTGTTTCCTAACCACCGCCCTGCGAACAGTGCGTTACTCCACTACTCTATCAATACATAAGACCAGTCTGCAGCGTTACAATGCGCATTGTTGCCTGAGTCCGTCACTAGCCATGCAAAAAGTAAGACAATGGCCGGGTGTCTGACCCTGCTCAATGTCCGCTAAGTGGGATTGTCCGCTTTGTGCCAATAGCGGACATTCACGAGAAGGACCGCCTCGCTGCGGTCTCTCCGAAATTCGATCCGTGTTTGATCAGGCGGCTGCGATAGCAGCGGTCTTCCGCTTCCTGCGCTGAGCTAACGGAAGATGGGTGGATCGGTCTGCGGTGTTCATCGACCAAATTCATTGCATCCTGCCCATTTATCGGGCTCGTACTGACGCGAAAGCTAGAATTTGAGGTATTTGGTGAGGATATAACAGCCCACCGCACCTTGAAATCCGCGATCGCCTGCTCGCGGCTGGCAGCGTAACCGTAATCATGCGTGCTTTGCGGGTCGCGCGCGGTCGTCCAGAGCCAGCGCTGACCCTCAGGCGTTTGCTCCGCAAGCATGATGCGTCCGACGTGCCGGTCGCCGTGAACAGCTCGTCGGGGAGGCTAACCGATGTCCGCTTTGAATCATTCGCGACCTAGCCGGTCAAGGCCGACGCTCCGCCGTCGCACAGCGCGCATGTGTCCGTTCCCAATCTAAAGTGTGAAAATCTAAGCTGCGCCTATGTGCGGGCGCGTGCGGTGGTCAGGGATTCCGGCGTCGCCTGCGTTCTTCAAGCCAAGCTTGACCACCGGTAGCGATCCAATCTAGCGCCTCTTGTTCTGATGAGCCTTCAAAGATTTCCTCAGCATCTGTGCCTTCAAGCGAGGCCCAAACAGACCATACTTGGGCATGAGGAGCTTTTCGGACCGACAAAATGGGGTCGACTGGGCGCGCAGAATCGCTATCCAAAACATTGTTCATCCCTTGAATATGGCCCCGTCTGTCTGCCGCGCAAGCTCAATTCGGCTTGTGTTTATTACTTCTTCCTGGCCGTCGCCGTCGTCAGGTACGAAACCACGGCCACCGCACGTTGGGCATTGCTGTTCATCGTCCGTGCCTTTTTCATCGTCACCGTTGCAATCTGGACAGGTTTTCATGTGCGCGTCATGGGGGGTGCTACCACAGCCACCGATTATATTCGATGGTGCTTTGCTGATCCGGCTGTAGCTGCCGCGTTCGCGACGGAGTTCAAGCGTACTCGCGACGCCGTTCGCTAGACTATGCCGCTCAACAGGCAGAGGCTATCTGCCATCACCGGCCGAGGCTCTGCCTACGGGCGTCGGTGGCTGAGAGACTACTCGCACTCCCGCCTGCAATAGCAAGAGGGGGGTATTCATTTCGCGCCCGCAGAAAAAGGCGAATATCCCAAGTGCGCCAAGTGCGGTGCCCCGATGTGGGTCTCTCGGATCGAGCCCGACAAACTGGATCACGATAAGCGCACATTTGAATGTCCCGACTGCGAGAACGTTATTGTCGAGGTCGTCAAATATCGGTAGCGGCACTTGCTGTCTCGCGAAATGACTGCATGAAAAAGAAAGACCGCCTCGCGGCGGTCTATCCGAAATTTCATGCAGCGGTTTCAATCAACCGGGCGACGGCCGCAGCGTTTCTTTATCTTTTCTCGCGGTTCGGAGACAGAAAATTAGTCCAAAGCATGTATCCGCCAAACAGAACTAGAAAGCACCCTACCATTAGCACTGAGAACCGAGCGCCAGTCTGCGTCTGATAAAGCCATAGGTTCAAATAAAGACCCGCAACAATCAAACCTAAATACAAAATCAGGGTGATTGCCCGACGCATATTGGAAGAATAGGCCGCTATGATATGAGCCGCAATTGACCACTACCCTAATTTGACCCGCTCATGTCTGCTCAGGTGTTTTGATCAGGCGGCTGCGATAGCAGCAGCCCCCGATGTTCCGCTTTAGGGGCCGGGGCAGAGATCTAAAGCGGTGCAGAAATAAAGCGTGTAGTTCACCGCTTTTTCGTTCCCCGTTCCTGTCGCACTTTCCAGCGTCTCGTCCGAGACATCGTAAGTGAGCATCTCTTCTTCGGTCTGTTCGAGTCCGATGGTCATGTCATTCATGGCTTGACCCCCTTGTTCACAGGCGCGCATTCGGTCCTTGAATTCTATGCTTGCAATCTAGGGCAGCTCTCGCGTCTCCCGGATGTGAGGGAGGTCACAGACCTTTCGATTTATTATTGCGGCTAAGCGGGCACATGGCGTCCCACAGGCTGATCACAAAGTGGCGATCAATTGCTTCGCCGAAAGCACTTACCGACATCAATACCTATCTAGAACCCAGCTGGTCGCCTTCGCGTGGTCCCAAGCTGCATACCCGTCCTCAAGGTAGTCAGCCCCTCAGCCCCCGGAGCGGCCGGTGCTTATTCAAGCGCGTACGATGCGGGTTTGTTCGCAGGAACTAAGCCTTGCCCTCGAACTTGAACGAGACTTTCACCTTCGCGCGATACGCTTCGACTTTTCCATTCTTGAGCTGCAAGTCTTGCTGCACAACCTCCGCGACCCGAAGGTCCCTCAAAGATTTTCCGGCCCTATCAACCGCAGCTTTCGCGGCCTTCTCCCACGATTCGGTGCTCGTGCCGACCAACTCAATGACTTTGTAAACGGATTCAGCCATGACTTCCTCCTTTGCACCTGTTGTTCCAGTATGTCCTCCGCGCTTGTGACTTAAAGGCTAGCACTTTACGACCCCAATGTCCGCTTTAGGTCATTCGCGACCTAGCGGATCAAGGCCGACGCTCGTACTTGTCCTCTCTTGCTCCAATAGATAGCGGACAAACGCGGGTGCGGGTCGGATTGTCCGCCAAGTGCCATAAGCAGACATTTAACCACCGCCCACCGACCTAGAGAGGGAATATTCTTCAGGTGTAAGCATTCTTACTTCCTGAAAGGACTGTTCTTATGTGGCGTCATTGGACTTTTGCAACTGCGGTGCTTTGCATAATAAGCACCGCTTTTGCCGACCCAATCCCCTTAGACCCAAGTTCTTTTGAAACGAACGCGCAACTCTCGGTCGATAGCGGCGCTGTGTCTTCAGCCAGTGCGGCGGTCGCTATCAATGACGTTTGGGTTGAGCGCGACCAGTTCGGCCGCCAAGCCAGAAAGTCGCGGTCGATGACTCCATCGGCAAAACGGTACTCAAAAGCGAACATTGCGCCCCTCGACATAGCCGAGTTGTCGCATGGCGTCGCGAAACGCATCGAAATTAGACGAATTTGAATCGGCGGAGCCCGCCTGCAGAATACCGACGAGCGCAGGCTTCGATTGCTGTGCCCGCGTAGCAAGTGGCCAAGCAGTCAAAACCGTTACCGCCGTACCGCAGTGTGTGATGAACTCGCGCCGCCTCATTGCGTCCCCCGAGGCTCAGGACGAGGCATCATACCGCGTACCGTGTAAAACGGGCAGACTGAAAGGGGGGAGTCACAGGTCGTATTGCAGCGATTGATGTCCGCTTTGGGTCAAAAACAGACATGACGCCATCTAATCGCGATGTCCGCTCTTACCCCGAAAGCCAATTTAGCCAAAACAATGCCACGCGCTCGCTGCCGTCCCGCCCTCGTCTTGTCACACCATGCTGGCCTGTTTTGGCGCAGCCGAGCCAAAAATCCGGCCGCTCTGTCAACGTGGTTGAAGTTGGAGTGCCAATGGATTCCTTACAGGATCCACTAAACGATCAATGTCATAATGACGGTATCGTCGCCCTTGTGCCCGAGCCGATGGCCGTGAAAGCTCGGCCCGGCGGGCCAACGCGCGATCCGGATGACCAGTACGTCTCGACGACGATATCGCCCCGGCTCATCGACGTTACAGCCGAGGAAACGTGCCCTGCCGTGCAAATGTCCGCACAAGATGGAGCCCCGCAATTAGCGCCTGCCATTCAGACTGCACAAGCACCGTCCGCAACAACTTTTGAGTTGATGAGTAAGCTCGAAGCTCTGGCGAGCGATTTGGCCGTCAAGGGATGCGGTTCATCCGATCAGTGCACTGGGAATGTTCACGAAGAATCTAAGGTTTCTAGCGGATTGCAGGCGGTGGAGCCGTCAATCCGCGTGTCTCCTCGCCCCACCGGATTTGAAAGCGATCAGTTCGCGAGCGACAGACCGTCGACCAGCAGGCGAACAGTCCTCGCTCTGGCTAGCTTTTTCATGGCGGCCGTGATCGGTCTCGGAGTCATGTTTGCCTGGCACTCTCACGGCGTCTGGACCATGAAGCAACCCAACGACGTCGATGTCGCAGCCGAGCAACGGGGCTCCGCCCCTGCCGGTCAGCTGTCCACATCAGATGCGGCACCCCCGCAGTCAGTGCTTGTCACACAAACTGCTACAGCGCCTGTTGCGCCCGCAACATCTCCCGAATTGATGAAGCAGCTTGAGGCAATGACGCAAGATCTCGCCTCTGTGCGGCGAGGCGTTGAGGAGCTGGCCGCCAAGCAAGAGCATCTTGCGGCCGCTCAACAACAGCTTGAGCAGCTCGCTGCCAAGCAGGAACAACTTTCTGCCAAGCAAGAACAGTTGGCCCAAAATATCGCTAAACTGCAGGCGCTCGGGCAGAACGCCAGGCTTAAAATGTCACCTCCGCCTCAACCCCGAGCGGTCCCCATCCCGCCCCGCGCGCCACCCGAACCGGCAGCGCAGCTATCGTCTGTGCCCCGATCGGCGCCCCATCCCGTACCACCGTTACCCGTGCCTCCATGACGCGGTGATCATGCCCATCGGCGCTATAGGTATGAATCCAAAAAATAGGCCGCGATCCTATCCCGAATTGTCAGCCCACGTAGGCGGTGCGCTTCAGGGCATCTGCTTCGTATCGCACATAAGCGAGCGCCCAACCTTGTTTGGACTATCCAAGCATTCAAGTCTTCGCCCGCAAGCGAGCATATAGCGAGTGTTCGTTTGTAAGCGTCGGTGCCATTTGGTGCGCCCGCTCAACCCCCGATATGCGCCGCGAGTTGATCGCGAGCATCGAGGCCACAGGTCCAGCGGACAGCATTTGTATTGAGGCAAATCTGATCAGTCACAGGCGCATCCCTTCAAGCCGAATTTTAGCTGCGCCGATGACCAGCGTGTCGCCATCAACCAGGCACGCCTGATAAATCTGCTGCCTGTGCGAGCGTACAGACCGACCAAGCAACAAATGCAATGGCGGCTGTTTTCATTATGTGCTGGCGGGTTGTCGACGATGGCTACCGTTCCTATCGACAGGAAAGCAATAGCGACGCTTCGGCAATGCCTCACTGATACGTGTACGGCTTGATCGGACTCGGCTCGGCGGCGACGCCCGGGATGCGCGAAGAATTTACAGAGCTTCGGGGGAGCTAACTGAAGCTCACGTCTCGTCTACGTCATGCACTTTGATATCGCTATGCGGAAATTTTTGCTTCAATTCCATGCCTGCTTTTAGTGCCTCAATAAAAATTCCATATACCGATCTAATTTTTCCATCGATTTCGACTACATAGGATTCAGGGCGCAAAAAATTATTCTCAATAACCGTTTTCATGGCCACCTCCCAATACTGAACCATTTGAATGATCGAGTTAATGGTTGCTTAAATCGGGTTAATTATTGCTTAATCGCCTGAAAGATGCCGTCCTCGCTGAGGCTCCCTACATGCGCTCTAGCATCCAATTCTTGATGTATGGCTTCCGAGACGGTGGTCGGCCAATTATGTTGAGCGCGATCTTTGACAAGAGGGTTGAACTAGGCCACCGCGCTGCAGCGAGACCAAATTCAAACTAGGGGTCACGAGGTTCCGTTTTGTCAACAATCAGCTAGTCCCCACGGCAATCAATATTTTCGGGGCCGCAGCCTTGCGTTGGCGGCGTGGCGGGTGTCGGAATGCCGAGGCTGGATGGCATCCTAGAAACTGCGATCCACACCGAGGACATGGCGCGCTCCCGTGCCTTCTATGAGGGCGTGCTCGGGCTGGAGCCGATCTTTAGCGACAACCGGTTGACTGCTTATGCCGTGGCCGGGCGCGATGTCCTTTTGGTCTTTCGCAAGGGCACCACGGGGCAGACCGTTGCCCTGCCCAGCGGGACCATTCCCGGCCATGGCGGCGATGGTGCATTGCATGTGGCGTTCGCCATCGGGAGAGATGAACTCGACCGCTGGGAGGCGCATCTCGCTTGGCGCGGGGTCGCCGTCGAAGGGCGCAACGACTGGTCACGCGGCGGCCGCAGCATTTATTTCCGCGATCCCGATGGACACCTTTTGGAACTCGCAACGCCGGGATTGTGGTCGGTGTATTAGGCGCTACAAACTATTTCCCGGTCTGACGGCGACTAAATGGAGCATAGCAATGCGCAAGTTATATTATCTCGTCAGTGCGGCCGCCATCGCCACCATGGTCGCCGCTTTTACGGTCCCGGCTAGTGCTCAGCCCTTTTCCGGAATGATGGGTAGTTGGGGGTCTCGCCATTCATCCACTATTCAAGTGGCGCGATCATTCCTAGGAATGCATGAAGAATGATGGCACGTAAAGTTTCTGTTTGGCCGCCAGCCCATTTTGCGTTCCGGCAATGCCGCGCGTAGGCTTCCTCATCAATACAATCGCCGGGATGGGTGGGCGCGTCGGACTCAAAGGCACGGACGAAGTTGCGGCGGAGGCGGTGCGCCGCGGCGCCAAGCCCACCGCCAATAGGCGAGCGTTAGAGGCGCTTCGCCAATTCAAGCATCTGCTCGACTGTGCACCAAATCCGCCCACGATCGAATGGCTTACTGCAGACTGCGCCATGGGGCGCGATGCCTTGCAAACCGCTGGGTTCACTAGGGTCGAGGTTGTGTACGCGGCGGCGATTGAGCCCTCCGCGCGGGACACGAGAGCCGCGGTTGGGAAATTTCTCGCCGCCGGCGTCGACCTCATCTTGTTCTGCGGCGGCGACGGGACCGCGCGCGACATTTGCCCCATGACGGGCGACGCCACGCCTGTCCTCGGGATTCCGGCTGGCGTCAAAATGTATTCTGGCGTGTTCGGCGTCACACCTGCGCGAACCGCCGAAATACTGATGCGCTACCTTGCCCATGAAATCGGGCTCGCCCGTGTCGAGATCGTCGATCTAGACGAAGACAAATACCGCCAGGACGAATGGGCGGTCCGGCTCTACATGTCGGCGCAAACGCCATTCGAGCCGACCTACTTGCAGTCGGCCAAGGCTCTGATCAGCCTGGCAGATGAGGAAGCGATCAAGGATGACATAGCTGAACAATTGCGTGAGGACATCGAGGCGAAGCCCGATACGCTTTTTCTGCTTGGCCCTGGCAGCACCGTGCAGGCGGTCGGGTGCGCGCTCCAGATCGACAAGACGTTGCTCGGCATCGATGCGGTGGCCGATGGCAAGGTCGTTGGCAAGGATCTGGCCGAGAGGCAGATCCTCGACCTGCTAGACCGCTATCCCGAACGCAAACTTGTGCTCAGTCCGATCGGGGCACAGGGTTTCCTGCTCGGCCGTGGGAACCAGCCACTCAGTCCCGCGGTCATCCGCCGCATCGGCGCCAACAACATTATCGTGCTGTCGACCCCCGCAAAGCTCGCCCGAACTCCCCTGCTGCGGTTCGACACCGGCGACGCCGTGCTCGACGCTGATATGATCTCGCGTAAATTCTTTGCCGTTATCATCGGCTATCATCGCACTCGGCTGGTGAAGGTGGCGGTCTGAGGGAAGGGCACCGGCCGGCCGCTGAACCGGCCTATCTTTGGACCAAGATGCGCCAACAAAGAGCGAGGATCGACCGATGAGCTACGTGCCGCACACAGAGCGGGAGCGAAGTGAAATGCTAGCCGCGATCGGTGTCGCCCGTATGGAAGATTTGTTCGCCGACGTGCCGGCGCAAGTCCGCTTCCCGGGTCTGAAGCTTCCCTCGGCTGCCTCCGAACCCGAGATCATGCGCGAGATGCAGGTACTCGCGGCGCGTAACTTTGCGATCGACCCCTCGTTGTCGTTCCTCGGCGCCGGCGCCTACCATCACTTCCGGCCGGCGATCGTCGATTACGTGCTATCGCGCGGTGAGTTCTACACCTCTTACACGCAGTACCAACCGGAGGTGAGCCAGGGCATGCTGCAGGCGCTGTTCGAGTACCAAAGCATGATCTGCCGGCTCACGGACATGGACGTGAGTAATGCCAGCCACTACGACGGCGCGACCGCGCTGGCGGAGGCGGTGCTGCTCGCGCTCAACGTGGCGGCGGGCAAACGCATCAAGATCGTAATGTCACCCGCCGTTCATCCGCAATATCGAGCCGTGGTCAAGGCCTACCTTCGCGGGACGCACGCGGCGACTATCGCCGGCGACGAAGACCATGCGGCCGATCTCGACCAACTCAAGCGCCTGCTTGATCAGAACACCGCTGCGCTGGTCATCCAGAACCCCAACTTCTTCGGTCAGTGCGAGCCGACCGAGGGCCTCGCCGAGGCGGTCCACCGTGCCGGCGCTTTGCTCATCGTGGTAACTGATCCGATTTCGCTTGGCCTGTTCCGGCCACCGGGCACCTACGGCGCCGACGTGGTAGTTGCCGAGGGACAATGCTTCGGGATTCCGCCCTCCTTTGGAGGGCCGCACCTCGGAGTTTTTGCAGCGCGGATGGCGCAGGTGCGGCGGTTGTCCGGCCATCTCGTCGGCGAGACTGTCGATGCCGACGGCCGGCGCGGTTATGTGCTGACGTTGGCCACGCGCGAACAACACATCCGCCGCGCCAAGGCGACCAGCAATATCTGTACCAATTCCGCCCTCTGCGCGCTTGCTGCCGCCGCTTATCTGGCAACCATGGGCAAGCGCGGACTCTGGCAAGTGGCCGAGCTTTGCTTCCATAAGAGCCATTACGCGGCAGCCGAAATCGGTAAGCTCAAGGGCTTTGAGATCAACCCGCAGGCCCCGACGAAGCCGTTCTTCAAGGAGTTTGTGGTGCGGCTGCCTGCTCCCACCGCTGAAATCAACGCACACTTGCGGAAACAGCACGGGATCATCGGTGGCTACGATCTTGGCCGCGATGATCCCCAACTGAAAAACCACATGCTTATCGCGGTGACGGAGGTTAACACGCGCGCCAGCATCGATCGGCTCGTGTCGGCGCTCGGCGAGGTCGCCAAATGATCCGCAACAAGATCCCCACGCTTTATGAATGCAGCGTGTCCGATCGGCACGGCGTCGATCTGCCGGCGCCCGACGTGCCCGAGACAGCACTACCCGCGCTCGAGCTGCGCGCCGATTGCCGCCTACCCGAACTGTCGCAGCTCGATGTGGTGCGGCACTACCTGTTGCTGTCGCAACGCAATTTCGGCGTCGATACTGGGTTCTATCCGCTCGGCTCCTGCACCATGAAGTTCAATCCGAAGATAAACGAACAGATCGCCTGCTTGCCTGGTTTCGCGGAGTCGCATCCTTTGCAGGAGCCAGACACGGTGCAGGGCAACCTCGCGCTGATGTTCGAGCTGCAACAGTGGCTGGCCGAGATCGGCGGCTTTGCCAGCGTATCGCTGCAACCTGCGGCCGGTGCGCAAGGTGAATTCACTGGCCTTTTGATGATGCGCGCCTATCACCGCGAGCGCGGCGATTTGAAGCGGATGCGCATTCTCATCCCCGACTCCGCCCATGGCACCAACCCAGCTTCGGCCACCATGGCGGGCTTCATCGCAGTGGAACTGCCGTCCGACGCACGTGGCAATGTCGACCTTGAGGCGGTACGCGTCGCCTGTGATGACACCGTTGCTGGCATCATGATCACCAATCCCAACACACTCGGGCTGTTCGAGGAGCACATTGGAGAGGTGGTACGGCTAGTGCATGCGTCCGGCGGTCTCGTTTATGGCGATGGCGCCAACATGAACGCGCTCGCCGGCATTGCGCGCCCGGGTGATCTCGGCTTCGATGTGATGCACTACAATTTGCATAAGACCTTCTCTACACCGCACGGCGGCGGCGGCCCCGGTTCCGGTCCGGTTGGAGTGTCTGTGCGGCTCAAGGAGTTCCTGCCAGGGCCGGTGGTCGAATACACACGCGATGCGGATGGCGCACGTTATAACTTGGCGATGCCGGCCAAGTCGATCGGCGGGGTCTCCACCTTTTTCGGCAATTTTGGCATGTTGGTGCGCGCTTACGCCTACATCCGCCAGCATGGCGCGGAGGGACTGCGTGAGAATTCCGAGCACGCAGTGCTCAACGCCAATTACCTGCGCGTCAAGCTGCGTGATACATTTGCCGTGCCGTTCGATCGCACCAACATGCACGAATTCGTTTGTCGCGGCGCAATCGATGGCACAGGCGTTCGCGCGCTCGACGTGAGCAAGCGGCTGCTCGACTACGGCTTTCATCCGCCAACCAATTATTTTCCGCTGATTGTGCCGGAGGCACTGATGATCGAGCCGACCGAGACTGAAGCTAAGCCGACACTCGATGCCTTCATCGCAGCAATGCAAGCCATCGCAAAAGAGGTGCTACACGATCCCGCGCTGGTTAAAGGGGCTCCGCACGAGACGCCGGTCAAACGGCTCGACGAGGTCAAGGCCGCGCGCGAACTGATACTCTCTGATCAAGTCAAAGTTGCCAACGACGACTGACGCGAGGCAAGAGTGGCAAATGCCGGAGCCTCAAGCCACAACCGAGCTTAGCCGCACGCCGCTTCATGCCCTGCACTTGCGGCTCGGCGCGCGCATGGTGTCATTCGCGGGCTATGACATGCCAGTGCAATATCGCTCTGGAATCATCGAAGAGCACTTGCATACCCGCGTCGCCGCCGGGTTATTCGATGTTTCGCATATGGGTCAGATCGCGCTCCGTCCGCGCTCCGGCTGTGTCGAGGACGCAGCGCGGGCGCTCGAAACGCTGGTGCCCGGCGATATTGTCGGCCTTGCTGTGGGCCGGCAGCGCTACACGCTGTTTACCAACGCCGCCGGCGGCGTGCTTGATGATCTCATGGTGTCGAACCAGGGCGATCATCTGATGCTGATAGTCAACGCGGCGCGCAAGGCAGCCGACGAGGCCCATCTGCGCTTGTATCTATCGGACCCTTGCTTGGTCGAACCCTTGGTCGATCGCGCGCTCGTCGCATTGCAGGGACCGAAGGCGGAGGCCGTGTTCGCTGCGTTTGCGCCCCAGATACGCACCATGGCGTTCATGGATGTGCAGACCGTCACGCTGCTCGGCGATACCTGCATCGTATCTCGATCGGGCTATACCGGCGAGGATGGCTTCGAGATCAGCGTACCGGCGCGGATAGCCGAAGTTTTGTGCGGAGCGCTGCTACGCAATCCCGCCGTGGCGCCGATCGGCCTTGGCGCGCGCGACAGCCTGCGACTCGAAGCGGGACTGTGCCTGTACGGCTCCGAACTCAATGAGACAACGACACCGGTCGAGGCAGCTTTGGAATGGACAATTCCAAAGGCGCGCCGTGCCGGCGGCGAGCGCGCCAGTGGCTTTCCCGGGGCCGAGGCGATCCTCCGACAGCTCGCGACGGGTGCCGCCCGTCGACGCGTCGGGCTGCGACCGGAAGGCCGCGCGCCGGTGCGTCGCGGCGCCTTACTCTTTCGTGCAGCGAACGATACCGCCCCGGTCGGCGTCGTGACCTCGGGCGGTTTTGGTCCGAGCTTCAACGCACCGATCAGCATGGGCTATGTTTCGCGCGACGCAGTAATGCCTAACGCGCGACTATCCGCAGAGGTGCGCGGCAAGCGGCTCCCGGTCAAGATTTCGAAGCTGCCGTTCATGCCGACACGTTACAAACGCCTTCGCCCCCTTCAGAACGGTGCAGACGCATGATGAAATACACCAAAGACCATGAATGGCTCCGCATCGATGGCGATATTGCAACTGTCGGCATTACGCCCTACGCGCAGGAGGCTCTTGGTGACCTTGTCTTCGTCGAACTGCCGAGCGCCGGCACGAAACTCGGCAAGGGCGTGGTTGCGGCCACTGTGGAATCAGTGAAGGCAGCATCCGAGGTCTATGCACCAGTCGGAGGCGAGGTCTTGAGCGTGAACGACAAGCTCACAACCGAACCGGGTCTGGTCAATGCTGAACCAACTGGCAATGGCTGGCTATTCAAGATGAAGATTGCCGACGCCGCCGAGCTCGACACGCTGCTGGATGAACAGACTTACACGACCCTCACAACCGCCCACGATGGCCATTAAGCCGCAACGCACGCGTCCTTCCAGCATCACAATCACGTTCCACAATGTGTCATTCTGCGAATCTGGCAGTATTGAATAAATTTTGGGCTGCTGGGAAACGGCTACGCCATTTCCCGGAATCTCAGTGGAACCCATCGAAACCGAAGCCACTTTAATCTGCCGCGTAGCGGGCCTCCAACGCGTCGAACGCGTCCTTGTCCACGATGCGCTGCCGCTCCGAGAAACTCGCGAGCCGGTCCTTGATTTCGGCCAACGAGCCCGTGTGCTTCAGGTGACCGAGCACGTCCTGGACCGCGCGGATCGTCGCCTGAAGCGCGGCATTCGCATAGAGCACGATCGCGAACCCAAGCCCCCGCAGTTCCTCGGTCGGGAGCATGGGCGTTTTTCCGCCGATCACCATGTTCACGACCTGCGGTGCCGGCAATTTCGCAATCGCGCGCAGTTCCTCCACGCTTTCGGGAGCCTCCACGAAGATCACGTCCGCACCGGCCTCCGTCATGGCGTGGGCGCGCTCGATTGCTCGCTCGATGCCCTCGACCGCCCGTGCGTCGGTGCGCGCGATGACGAGCGTGTCGGCATCGCCACGCGCATCGAGCGCGGCCTGGATCTTGCCCAGCATCTCCGGGAGAGGGACGACGCTTTTGCCGGCGAAATGGCCGCACTTTTTTGGGAAGATCTGGTCTTCAATCTGCAAGGCGGCGGCGCCGGCGCGTTCGAGCAGGCGGACCGTCCGATACAGGTTGAGGGCGTTGCCGAACCCCGTATCGATGTCGACGACCAGGGGAAGCCGACACACATCAGAAATCCGCGCCGCGGTCTCGGCGAGTTCGGTGACCGACACGAGACCCAGGTCCGGCATTCCCAGATGCGTGTTCGCCAGCCCCGCGCCGGTCAGGTAGACCGCCTCGAAGCCCAGATCCTCGATGATGCGGGCCGTGAGCGCATTGGCCGCGCCGGGCAGGAGCAGGGCGTCGCGGCGTTCGACCCGCATACGAAACCTTCGCCGGATCTCGGCCTGCGACGGCGCGAAGGGTGAGGACAGCATCGCCGAGGATCTCCAGACGCCTCCAGCTACGGAGCGCGTATTGGGATTCCTATGGGCCCGCTGGGGGGCGGTCAACCGGGAGGCCGACACTCTTTCCTGTATCTTGGCGCGCCCTCGCCGATGTTGTTAGCTGGAGCCGCCCCTGCTCCGCATGGGCCAACGCCCCGCACACGACTGGCGCAGATTTTAAGGAGAAGCCGATGAACTTCAGAACCACGATCCGGCTGACGACTGCCGTCATGTTTGCAGCAGCGGCAATGCCCGCCCTAGCCCTCGACCTAACGGTCACACACTTCGGCAGCGGCATGTACGGCGTGCCCTTCGCCGTCGCTAAGGAGAAGGGCTACTTTAAGGAGGGCAGCCTTGATGTTACCGGCTTCATCACCTCGGCCGGCGGCGGCACCACAATTCGCAATGCCATGGCCTCCGAGATTCCATACGGAGAGGTGGCGCTGCCGGCCGCGATTGCCGCGATCAAGCAGGGGCTCGATATCACGATCGTACATGGCGGCGTCAACAGCGTCGCCGACCAAGTCTGGATCACCCGCAAGGACGACGAACGCATTAAGACCGTCCAGGACCTGAAGGGCAAGAAACTTGGTTATTCAAGCCCGAAATCCGTAACCGACATGGTCACCACCATGATGCTGAACGACAACGGTCTCACGGGCCAAGTAGAGCGCCGTTCGGTCGGCTCAATTGGCGCCGGCATCACGGCGCTGCGCGAGGGCGGGGTCGACATGATTTACGTCACCGAGCCGGTGTGGAGCAAAGAGAAGGACAATTTCCGGCCTGTGTTCAATTCCGCCGACTGGGCGCCGCACATCACCCAAACCGTCGGCATCGTGAAGACCGATTACCTGAAGAAGAACCCGGACAAAATTCGAGCCATCATCGCGGCACGACGCAAGGGCGTGGAATTTATCCGCCAGTACCCGGACGACGCGGCGCCGATCTTCGCGCGCGAGTACAAGATCTCGGTTGACCAGGCCAAGGCCGCGCTCGCCAACGTTCTCTCGGTCAAGGGCGAATACTGGAGCGCGGGAGGATTCGACCGTGAAGGCATGGACGCCATGCTGAAGGGATTGCACCTCGTCAACGCGATCGAGCCGGGTCCCTTTGACTGGTCTAAGGTAGTCGACGAGAGCTACCTGCCGCCGGACCTGCGCGCCAAGGTTCACTGAGCGGCGCATGAGCGTGGCCGCGAAGGGCCCGCACGCGTCGTTGCGCGGCGTCACCAGGGTCTATCCCGCCGTCGAGGACCATCCGCCCGTGCACGCCTTAGGGCCGGTGGACCTCGATCTGCGCCCAGGTGAATTCTTCTCCGTCGTGGGCCCGTCCGGCTGCGGGAAATCCACTCTCCTGGATGTCCTCGCGGGGCTCGCCCCGGTGAGTGCTGGTAGCGTCGCCTTCGAGGGGCGGGCGGTAGCGGGCGAGGTCCCGGAGGGGATCGGGGTAGTCTTTCAGGAAGACGCAAGTTTTCCTTGGCTCACCGTGTGGGACAACGCCGCTTTCGCGCTGCGCCGCGCCGCCGTGTCCGAGTCAGTGGTGAGCGAACGCGTCGACCATGCCCTGTCGTTCATGGGGCTCGCGGGTTTCGCTTCGGCCTATCCAGCGCAGCTCTCCGGCGGCATGCGCCAGCGCCTGTGCATCGCGCGCACGCTCGTGACCCGCCCGCGCCTGCTCCTGCTCGATGAGCCCTTCGGCGCCCTCGATCAGCAGACGCGTCTGCTCATGGGCGACGAACTGCTGCGCATTTGGCGAGAAACCGGGGCCACTGTTTTGCTTATCACACACGCCCTGGACGAGGCCGCCATGCTGTCGGACCGGGTCGGCGTGATGTCGGCCCGGCCGGGGCTATTGATCGAGATTGTCGAGACGCGCTGGCCCCGCGATCGCGACAGCACGATCGTGAGCCGGCCTGAGTTTGGCGAGGTTACGGGCCGGCTTTGGGCGCGGTTGCGCGGTGAATCTCTCAAAGCGCTGGAGTTGACGGGGGTGGGCCGCGGCGGAATGGAGATTGTACGATGAGCCGGGCGGGGTTCATCCGACTCCTAATCGTGGCGGTCGCGATCGTCGGACTGGAGGTCGCCTGTCACGCCGGTCTGATCGATCCCATCACCATCATCCCGCCGAGCGCCATGGCGGCGGGTGCCTGGAAGCTTCTCATCTCTGGCCGCTATACCGAGGATATTCTGCTCACGCTCGGAAGCGTCGCGCTCGCAGCGGCGCTGGCGGTCGCCGGCGGCTTCGGCCTTGGCTACGGCCTATTCCGGCTGCCGCGGCTGCGGCGCGCGCTCGACCCGCTGCTTGCGAGCTACTACGCAGTCCCGACTTTCATCTTCTACCCACTCTTCATCGTGCTGTTCGGGCTGAACCGTCTGCCCCTCGTCGCTATTGGCTTCGTGTTCGCGGTGGTCGCAATGGCTATCAATACGCTGACGGGCTTCGAACGTGTGCCGCCAGTGTTGCGCCGCACGGCGCGTGCCTTACGCCTGTCCGAGCCGGCGGCGCTTGTGCAAATCACAATGCCCGCCTGTGCGCCCTACCTGTTCACCGGCGTCAAGCTCGTGATCGCCTATTCCTTCATCGGCGTGATCGCCGGCGAGTTCGTGCTGTCAGGATCCGGGATCGGTCACGAGATCGCCTTCGCCTACAACAACTTTGATAACCCGACCATGTATGGGCTAATGCTGCTCCTGATTGGCTTTGTCAGCGGGCTCAACATGCTGCTGTTTGCGTGGGAGCGGCGGTTCTACCGACGCCGGGGGCTGACCTGATGGCGGTCACGCTCGACAAGCCCACCCGCGTCCACCGGCGTCTGCCGCGCTCGGTCGGATTCGATCGGCTGCTACTCCTCCTGGCCATGCTCTTCCTTTGGCAGGTTCTAACCTGGATCGCCGGGCCGGAAGTGATCACGTCCCCGCCCGCCACGGCGCGTAAGCTCGCTGCAATCATAAACGCCCCCGACTTCTTGGGTCATGCTTATGAGACCGGCCGCGCCTTCGCGGCGGCGCTCATCATTTCGCTCCTCGGCGGACTTGTGGTCGGACTCGCCCTCGGCTCCCGGCGCCTCGCCGGTGAGGTCGCTGAGCCACTTCTGGTTGCGCTATACTCGATCCCCAAGATCACGCTCTATCCGGTGATCCTGTTGCTGTTCGGACTCGGTGTCTCAGCCAAGATCGCCTTTGGCGCGATCCATGGGATTATTCCGGTGGCGCTGTTCGCGATGAACGCCGTGCGCAACATCCGTAGCGTGCATCTGCGTGCGGCTCGCGCCATGCGCCTCACGCCCTTACAGATCGCAATCCATGTTCTAGTACCGGCTACGCTTCCGGAAATCGTCGCGGGGTTCCGCCTCGGCTTCGCGCTCACTTTGCTCGGGACGCTGATCGGCGAGATGTTCGCCTCACAACGCGGCATCGGCTATATGTTAGTGCAAGCCATGGAGACAAACGACACCGGCACGATCATGGCGCTGGCGCTCTTACTGGTGACCATAGCCACGGCGGCCAGTTGGGTGTTGCTGCGGCTCGATCGCGGCCTGCACGGCAACGAGCAACATTGAGGGATGCGTCGGCTCGGCGCGCTCAAGGTGAATTAAGGAAAATCCAACGATGAAGGACCGGAGATGATGGCTACCATGCGACTGAACGACGTGCTGGAGCGCGACGAGTTCGTGGTCGCGCCCGGAGTGTTTGAGATGTTGTCCGCCCGCATCGCGGACCGGATGGGGTTTCACGCCCTCTACATGACCGGCTACGGCATCTCGGCCTCTTATCTCGGTCTCGCGGATGCAGGGATCGCGACCTACACCGATATGGTGAGCCGCGCCCGGACCATCGCAGAAGGCATCGTGACGCCGCTCATCGCCGACGCCGACACTGGCTTCGGCGGGCTCATCAATGTGCGCCATACCGTGCGCGGCTATGAGGCGGCAGGCGTGCAGGCGATTCAAATCGAAGACCAGGAAATGCCGAAGAAGTGCGGGCACACGCCGGGACGGCGCGTGATCCCCCTGGATGACATGGTGCGAAAGATCGAGGTAGCGCTCGATGCCCGCACCCGGCAAGACACGCTGATCATAGCTCGCACCGATGCGCGCACTGGGCTAGGCCTCGATGAGGCGATCCGCCGCGGCAAAGCCTATGCGAAGGCGGGCGCCGACATAATCTTTGTCGAAGCACCGGAATCCGAGGAGGAGTTTCGGCGCGTGGGCGGCGAGATCGACGCCTGGCTCCTCGCCAACATGGTGCCGACCGGCAAGTCACCCGAGATCGCGGCCGAGCGGCTGCAAGCGATGGGCTTCTCGCTCGCGATCTATCCGACTGCCGGAATGACCGCCGCCTGCGCGGCGCTTAAGGCCGCTTACGAGCACATCCAGGCGTACGGCACCACTCAGGGTACGCCAGTTTCGAGCATCCCGATGAGCGAACTGCACGACCTCGTCGGCTTCCCGGAGATATGGGACTTCGAACGCCGCTTCGTCGAGACTCGCTGAATGGCTCTCGCATACCAGATGAAGATTGGGAAAAACGTCCGCTTACCCCGTAGATGATCGCGGTTACGTCATTTGGACAGATTGCAGCCGTAAATCGCGAAGCACATTCGAGAGGGACACGATCCGTTTCATTTTTACTTCACACGCGAGAGCGCCGAGTCCCCGGCCCTGAACAAGATCCAGTCCGGCGCGATTATCATGGCCGGTTCGGGGATGTGTACGGGCGGTCGCGTGCGCCACCATCTTAAGCACGACCTCTTTGGCGGCCGGAATTGAGCATTATATTTGTGGGATATGCCGCCAGTGGCACTCTGGCGCGCGGACGGCCTCCTCGCTAAATGCCGAGGTAAGCCGCCTGCACCTGCGGGCTGTTTGCCAATTCTGCGCTGGCGCCGTGCATAATCACCTTGCCACTTTCCAGCACGTAAGCCCTCTGCACCAGGCCCAGCGCACGGATGACATTCTGCTCCACAAGCAGGATCGCCGTGCCCATCTTGTGAATCTCTTGGATCTTCTCGAAGGTAATGTCG
>DASSLE010000432.1:0-2207 GCA_035689725.1 Pseudolabrys sp. | reverse complement strand
CTGGGCCAACACGGTCGATGAACCACCATTCGAGGCCTATGCGGTGACCTGCGGCATTACTTTTACCTTTGGGGGGCTCAAGATCGACACGTCGGGCCGCGTGATCGACACCGATGGCCAGGCCATCGCCGGCCTTCACGCGGCAGGCGAGTTGGTCGGCGGGTTGTTCTACTTCAACTATCCTGGCGGCACCGGCCTGATGGCGGGCTCGGTATTCGGCAAGATCGCGGGCACCACTGCCGGCCAGCGGGCTGCCCAGATGCCGTCGTGAACAGCGGCGTTTCGGCGCCAAACGCGCGCCCGCGCAATTGGGCAACCTAAAATTATCAAGCGATGACTTGGGAAGTATCCCACCTGCGAAGCAGACAAGCTCACGGCGTCTCTCTTCGTGATAGCTTTAGTCGGTGAACCGTCCAGTGAAACAGGTCTAATGGGGTAAGGGAGGCGCTCGATGAATCTCGAAAAACACGGCGATCACGCCGCGCTTGTCGGCCGACCTTTTCTATTCGTCGCTGTTCGTGCTGTACGGCTACTTTAAATTGACAGGGCTAGCCGGAACAACAGCCTATAAACAGGGCCTTCCGGCACCGACAGTCAGCGCCATTCTAGCAGTCGTTATCGAGCTTGGTGGCGGCCTGCTGATGTTGGTCGGCTATCAGACGCGGCTTGTCGCCCTCGGTCTTGCCGTTTACGTGCTCGTCGCTGCTTTGATCGCCCATACAAACTTCAACCAGCTTTCTCATTTCATGAAGAACATGGCAATCGTCGGCGGATCGCTAGCGTTTGTCGCATTCGGTGCAGGTGCCTATTCGCTGGATGGGCGAAAGGTATAATTAGTAGACACACAATGTTTTGCGCCGATTGAAATCCCGGCCCTTCCCTATTTGTGGGTAACGGCCGGGAGCGTCATGGTGATGGACAACGGCTTTGACTGCGCCTTCGCGTGGCGCTGTGGTGTCGACGCTGAACGCAAGCCGCCCGGCCACTCACTTTTTTATTGATATGGACCAATAAAAGCGCAGAGCGGCAACAACAATCGAATGTTCTCAAGCCATGTTTTTGGAGACGAGGTCGCGCAATGCTTGCGGCGCGAAAATTACCAGGCCGCCGCGTTCCAGCTTCAGCCATTTCTTGCGTTGCCATTCTTGTAACTGCTTGTTCGCGCTTTCACGCGAGACACCAATCATTTGACTGATTTCACGCTGAGTGACGTGAATTTTACTGGATGGCAAAACTGCGGCTGAAGGCCGATAGAGATGTAGCAGGACCTTGGCGAGTCGATTGGGCAGGCCGAGAAAAACGATATCCTCGACCTGCTCACTCGTTTTTCGAAGACGCGCACACAGTATCTTGATCAGCCTTATCGCGACTTCAGGGTTGTCTCGAATCAAAGGAATAAAATCGCGCCGTTCGATAACCATCAATTCGCAGTTATCGATCGCAACGGCGTCCGCGGTCCGTTGCCCCCCGTCGAGAAAAGCAATTTCTCCGAAAAGCTCGCCGGGAACCACCAGGTTGAATATTGCATCTTTCCCCTCTTCGGATGGAGCGCTGATTCTCACCGCGCCGGCACCAACCGCGTATAGCTTTGAGCCTAAATCCCCTTTCCGAAATATGATCGCGCCCTTTTTTAGTTTGGTCGTAATGACGCGAGGGGCCAGGCGATCAATTACGGTGCCACCCAAATCCCTGAAAAATGGATGGGCGCGGAGCAACGCATGCTTGTCGAATGACGGTGCTCGACTGTTCTCGGTTACCCCCATAGCCATGCCACAATTTGCCAAAACAGGTTTTCAACAAAACGTACCATACGACAGATTAGTCCGGCGGGGCACCCTATTTGCTTTAGGCCCCTGAATGCCTTCTTCCATCATTGAGACCGCAACCTGCAAGAGGGCTCGTTTTCATCGCTAGAGACCTGGTTGCATTAATGAACGGGCCGCACGTTGCCAACAAGTGTAATCGCCCCAAAAAACTGCCCTGCAACTGTGAGCTACTTCACCATCGCCTGTTCAAAGATTTCAACCACGGAAACCCTTAGCTCTTTGCGCCCGAAATACCTGCTGGTTTTGCAGCGCGACTGGAGCGAATAGCTTTAAGAATCAATCTGTTTGCTCATGAATAAATTCTTAAACTTCGTACTTTGATTTATCGCGATCATGCGGTCGGACCGAAAATAGCCCCTATCAGACTGCCCGACGCAATTG
>DASSLE010000431.1:0-8412 GCA_035689725.1 Pseudolabrys sp. | reverse complement strand
GACTTCCAGATCGATGGAGTCGATGTCGGCGAAGCGCTTGAAAAGGACAGCCTTGCCTTCCATCACGGGTTTTGCCGCCAGCGCGCCGCGGTTGCCGAGGCCTAAAATGGCGGTGCCGTTGGTGATGACGGCGACGAAATTACCCTTCACCGTGTAGTCGTAGGCGCGGCTGGGATCCTCGGCGATGGCGAGTACCGGCACGGCAACGCCTGGCGAATAGGCGAGCGAAAGGTCGCGCTGGGTTGCCATCGGCTTGGTAGCAATGACTTCGAGCTTCCCGGGTCGGCCAACGCTGTGAAATTGCAGGGCTTCTTGGTCGGTAAACGTAGGCCGACTACGGCCGGCTGGGGCTTTGGCGGGCATTACTACTCCATGAACACGGCCGGTACGCCGGCACGGGCGACGTTAGCAACCGTAATGACTCAAGGGAACGGGGCTACTGCTACCGATACTGTTGAATGAAAACAGGGCGCGGGTTAATCGATGCCCTCACAAACAAATCTTATGGTTGGAGGCCATGATCCGTTTTTTCCTTCGCTTCATCGGTCTGATCTGTCTGGCCGCCGGCTTTATCTTGTTGATATATGACGGCACCAAGTCGATCGCAGGCAACACTCTTTTCCTCACCAGCGTGCGCGCGCTCTGGGAGTTGATCAATGCCGGTAGCCTCGCGAAGCTTGAACCGATGATCCAGCCTTATGCCGGCGGTTTCCTCTGGGACCCGCTCACGGTTACGATTTTGGCAGCACCGAGTTGGGGCCTGCTCGGTATCTTCGGCATTCTGTTTCTCCTGCTTGGCCGCAAGAAGAAGCCGCTGATCGGCTATGCGAGGCCATAGGCTGATGTGTCCCGGTCCGCCCGGTACTCGCACTTCCGTGAGCCTCGCGTGGGCGCATCTTTCCGAGACGTGATCGCCATAGGCGTTTCGGCTAGGCTTGGGTCGACATATATTGCGGGTAGCGATTGCAGGAGAATCCAAGCATGTTCGGCTTCAAGAAAGTTGCCATGCCCAAGCCCGGTGAGGCGCTGCCGGGCCGCGCGAATCCGATCCGCACAGCCGCCGCACATTTCGTCAATCATCGCGCATTGAAGGGGCCTTATCCCGAAGGCTCGGAGAAAGCGATGTTTGGCCTCGGCTGCTTCTGGGGTGCCGAGCGCAAGTTTTGGGAATTGGGTGACGGCATTCACGTTACTGCCGTTGGCTATGCCGGCGGCATGACGCCCAATCCGACCTATGAGGAAGTCTGCTCCGGACGCACCGGTCACAACGAGGTGGTGCTCGTGGTCTATGATCCCAAAAAGTTTTCCTACGACGCGCTGCTCAAGACTTTCTGGGAAAGCCACGACCCGACGCAAGGCATGCGCCAGGGCAACGATGTCGGCACACAGTACCGTTCCGGTATCTATACGTTCGGTGCCACACAGCGTCAGGCGGCCGAAGCCTCAAGGGCCATGTACGAACAGGAACTGAAGAAGAAGCGCTACGGCGCCATCACTACAGAGATCGTCGACGCACCGGAGTTCTATTTCGCCGAGGATTACCACCAGCAGTATCTGGCGAAGAATCCTTACGGCTATTGCGGGCTCGGTGGCACCGGAGTGTCCTGCCCAATTGGTACCGGCGCCAAGCTGACACAGGGCGCGCCAGCCTGAGCACTGCCTTTCGAGAATGCAAACGGGCGCCCCGATCGGCCGCCCGTTTTTTCATGTTCGATGGGGCCGGCTTTAGGCCGACTTAGTTCGGGCAGGTGCCGGCGTTTATTTCTTCATATGCTTCGCCAGGAATTCCTGCGTTCGTTTCCACGCCAGGTCGCCGGCTTCCTTGCGGTAACTCGCGCGCTCGTCGCAATAGAAGCCGTGCGGAGCGTCCGGATAGGTGTAGGTTTCCGCCTGCGGCTGCTTCTTCTTGATGCTCTCTACCACGTCGAGCGGAATGCCTTCATCCTTCTCGCCGAAATGCATTTGTAAGGGACATTTCGGCTTCTCGTCGACAAACTTGCCGATCATGCCGCCGTAGAAGGCAACCGCCGCTGAAAATCCCGGAACGCGGCAAGCGGCCAGAAACGCTGCGGTGCCGCCCATGCAGAAGCCGACAATGCCGAGCTGGCCCACGCCCTTGAGATCGCCCTGCGCGGCGGCGACGTCGGCCATCATGTGATCCCAGTTCAGATTGCCGAGGTAGCTTCGGGCATGCGCGATTTCGTCCGGCGTATAGCCGCTTTCGAAATCGCGCACGAAGCGGTCGAACACCGCCGGCGCCACCGCTACATAACCGAGCGCGGCGAGCCGGTCGCACACCGCGCGGATGTGGTGGTTGACCCCGAAAATCTCCTGCACCACCACCATGCCGCCCTTCGGCGCGCCAGTCGGATCGGCGCGGTAGGCGCCGAGCGAATGCTTGTCGGTGGCGGTCAAGGTGAATTGCTTACCCAAAGGTACCTCCCATTATTATTTAAGACAAAAAACCCGGTCGGGCTTTTAGCATGGCGTCCTCGGTTCGTCATTCCGGGGCGCGGGCGAAGTGGTTATCCCGCTCATTCCCACGCAATTGGGAATTCAGCTCGGCCGTTCAATCTGGATCCCCGCTTTCGCGGGGATCCGCGGAGTGTGTGAGACTTTCCCAGAATGCTACGCAAACGCCTTGGCCAGCAGCTCGTAGGAGCGCTTGCGTGCGGCGTGGTCGAACAACATCGTGGTCACCATCAATTCGTCGGCCTTCGTCGCTTCGATCAGCGGCATGAGCCTGGTCTTGACGGTGGCGGGTGAGCCCACCGTAAGGCGCGTGCGGTTCTGTGCGATGCGCGCTCGGTCGACAGGCGTGTAGTCGTAATTTGCAGCGTCCTCCGGGGACGCCAGCGGCAGATACTCGCCCTTGGCGCGTCGCACGATGTTGAGATCGACGGTCGCTGCCAGCCGTTCGGCCTCCTGGTCTGTGTCGGCGCAGACCACGTGCGTCGCCAGAATGGCATATGGCTGGTCGTGTGATGCTGACGGTTTGAAATTTTCGCGGTAGAGCCGCATTGCTTCCACTGCGTCGAAATTGGCGAAGTGATGTGCGAAGGAAAATGCCGCGCCGATATGCCCAGCAAGCTGTGCGCTGTAGTCGGAGGAGCCGAGCAGGTAGATCGGCGGCAGCGCTACGTCCGATGGCATCGCGCGCACATTGTGAAACGGATGGCCGGCAGGAAAGGCGCGGGTCTCCAGCAACATCAATTCGTTGAAGCGATCGAGGAAATCGTCCTCATCGCTGATGCCTTGTCGGCGTCGAAGCGCATAGGACGTTGCCGGATCGGTGCCGGGCGCGCGGCCCAGGCCGAGATCGATGCGGCCGGGGTATAGCGCCTCCAGCACCTTGAAGCGCTCGGCCACCATCAATGGGGCATGGTTCGGCAGCATCACCCCGCCGGAGCCGATGCGCATATTCCTGGTCACCGCTGCGATTTGGCCGATCATGATGTCGGGCGCCGAGCTCGCGATCGCCGGCAAATTGTGATGTTCGGCCACCCAATAGCGCTTAAACCCGAGGTCATCGGCGAGGCGCGCGAGATCGAGTGAATTGCGCAAGGCCTGTGCGGCCGTGGAGCGCGCGGAAACCGGCGAGAGATCGAGAACGGAAAGCGGAATCATGGCGGACGGTTCACATTAAACACTAACATGTGAGCGCCGTCTTTTCGCCCGCATGATTGTGCGTATGATAGGGAGGAGCTTTTTGGAGCGGATTGATGGCGTCATTGGTCGAATGGAAGGTGCCGCAAGCGGTGCAGCCGCGTGCGGAGGATTATTCCTACGATCTCGAGCGCGCGCTATCCTCAGTGGTCGGGCTCCATTCAATCGTTCCGCCGGATGCCTTCACGGCCGATACGCTCGGCGCCGAGCGTGCCGGCAATGGCGTGCTCATCGACGTTGGCCTTGTTCTCACCATTGGCTATCTGATCACCGAGGCCGACACAGTGTGGCTGCATCTCGGCGACGGCCGAGTGGTGCAGGGCCACGCGCTTGGCTTTGATCAGGAAACCGGTTTTGGCCTGGTGCAGGCGCTCGGCAAAATCGATCTGCCCTCGCTTGACCTAGGCTCTTCGAAAGCGGCGGAAATTGGCGAACGCGTGGTCGTCGGCGGTGCCGGCGGGCGCACACGATCGCTCGCCGGCCGCATTGCCGCCAAGCAGGAATTCGCCGGCTATTGGGAATATGTGCTCGACGAGGCAATCTTTACCTATCCCGCCCACCCAAACTGGGGCGGCACCGCGCTGATCTCGGGCGCGGGCAAGCTGATCGGCATCGGTTCGCTGCAGCTCGAGCGCGCGCGCGAAGGCAAGAACGAGCATCTCAACATGGTCGTGCCGATCGATCTGTTGAATCCGATTCTTGACGATCTGCGCAAATTTGGCCGCGTCAACCGGCCAGCGCGGCCTTGGCTCGGACTTTATTCAACGGAGATCGAAGACAGGATCGTGGTGGTCGGCATCGCCCCCAAGGGGCCGGCTGCGCGTGCAGAAATAAAAACGGGCGACGTCGTCGTTGCGGTGAAGGGCGAACGGATCTCGACGCTCGCCGCCTTTTACCGAAAAGTCTGGGCGCTCGGACGCGCCGGCGTGGAAGTGCCGCTCACACTCTATCGCGAGGGTGTCACTTTCGACGTGCGCGTGAACTCATCGGACCGGACGAAATTCCTCAAGGGTCCACGACTGCACTGAGTCTGTGCCCCGGACGCGGCGCAGCACGAGCGAAGCGAGGTGATGCACCGCAGATCCGGGACCGCTGCAATTTCTGAATTTGTTACGGTCCCGGTTCTGCAGCGCACCGTTCGCTTTGCTCACGCTGCGCTGCACCCGGGAAACTTTATCGATAAACTCCTGTCAGACCTCCTCGATCGCGTCCACGCGGTTTGGGTAAAAAGCGAGATACTCCCTGATCTCGCCGACAGCTGGGAACGGTTTCTCGTAACTCCACACTGCATTTTCGGTGCTGCGGCCACCTGTGACGATGCTGAAATAGCTGGCGTCGCCCTTGTAAGGGCAATGCGTCTGATGATCGGTGTGCTTGAGCAGGCTCATGTCGGCGTCGGCGCGAGGGATATAGAAGACCGGCTTGTAGCCCGCCTCCTTGAGCGTGAGCGCGCGGCCGGTGTTGGCGATTACGCGGCCCGCAAACGTGACGCGCACGCGTTTGTCATTTTTGGCGATGGTGATCGGATGGTCGGAGCCGGGAAGTTTCATCGCGCTCGCCTCGATGTCCCTTCTTCCTTTTCCCGTTAGATTGTTTCTTTATTCGACGCTGCCGTAAGTTTTTCGCCACAGCGCCATTGCCACGCCGTAGTGCGCCCAAGCTTTTTCGAACAATTCAATGTTGATAGGTTCAATCTTAAAGAATTTTGCCATCAAGTGGGAAGATTTTGCCATCAGTGAATTGAGGGGAACGTCCGCGCTGTTCTCCTGCGAAGAGGACGTTCCCAATTGCGCATCGAAAAAGCCGAAGCTCCTCACGCAACAAGCATCTCCAATGATTGGTAAAAGAAGATACGAGAATCGGCCAAGCATGCTTGACCTAAATCAGACAGCATTGCTGCCTCATTTTTCAAATTAGCGTGAAAAGCTTACGGATAGTTGTACCGTTGCTTGAAACGGCGCAGATCTTTTGCCCCCCACACCCTGCGTCCAGCCAAGATTGGCCCCAGAGGAATCCCCCCCTCTGGGGTCATTTCTTTAATCTCCAGCCGCTGATTGTTTAGGTCAGTCGCGGGCATTGTCGTTGCAAAAACCTCGGTGCATGATCGCAGCGCGGAGGAAGCTCGTCTCCGAGCTGCCCTAAATGGCGCTGCGACGGCCAAAATCCTCAAACGAGGATCGTGCTTGTCGCATTTTAATTTAGTAAACGCCCAGGAGTGAAGCATGGAAAAAGACAAAAAATCTTCCGAGGATTTAAGTGCAATAGCAGGACAGGCTATGCAGCAAGCTCGCGAGGCGATGGAGAACTATCTAAATTTCTTTCAAAAAAATATGTCAGGCTCACCCTGGGCGATCACAGAGCTTAACAAAAAAGTGACAGATTACGCTCGGCAAAATGTCGACAGCGCTTTTGGATTTGCACAGAAGCTAACTAAAGCCAAGGATTTACAAGATCTGGTGCGGATCCAAACAGAGTTCTTTCAAACGCAACTGAAATCGTTGACCGCGCAAGCAAAAGACCTCAGCGAGACGGCGACGAAAGCAGCGGCAGGTGCGTTGAAGGGTCCCTTTAATCCGCCTTCTTGATCGGGTTTTACGGATTAGGGAAAGCTCGGCCTATTACGAACAGACGTGTTCACAATTCGACATAGGCAATGCGTTCAAGACTATCAATTTTGTCTGTAAGCATATTACTTGCCACCTCCCTTTCTGCTGTTGCAAGCGAAGTTCTTGGATCATACGGGCCCACGCCAGCCAACTTAAAGGAATATTTGGACAGGCTTGTAAGATACTATTCAGAGACGATCAGCGGCTACGACAATGAGTTTTTGATTTTAAAAAATGGCACAAAGTTCCGAATTTCTGATCACCGAACTGACAAGACATTTCGGGAGCTTCTAGAACAGCCAGATATCGACGATATGTTTTATGCCCAATATCCGATGGGCACGATTCCACAACAGCCTGCAAAAAATGTAGATCCTGGTCGAGTTCGCTATGAGCCGCTGTTCGTCGCCATGTATGGCAATTGCGACAAAAAGGAAGTGGTCAAGAATCTACGCACTATTCAGTGGCTTCCAAAACATCGTGGTGGCAGCGTTACAATCACAACGGTCAATGGCGTTGACAAGGCACTTGATGACGTGTCGCGAGACCTCGATGAGTTAGCAGATAGTCTTGTCAAATATTTGAAGCCGACTTCTGGTGATTATAACTGCCGCAGAATTGCTGGATCCAACGTTAGATCAATGCACGCTTACGGCGCGGCTCTCGATATAAGCACGAAATACTCTAATTATTGGCGCTGGGCGCTAAACGATCGAAGCGAACTAAAATGGCAGAATCAAATCCCAATTGAGATTGTAAATATCTTCGAAAGACACGGCTTTATCTGGGGCGGTTATTGGTATCACTATGATACAATGCACTTCGAATACCGCCCGGAACTTCTACGCTCTGAATAGGTCATGAAGTAGCCTAACGCTGACATCGTCATAACCAAAATAAAAACAGATGACAACAGAGTAGACGCTACCCTCGACGGTAAGTTTCACGCATTTTGGCACGAGCAAGTGGTGTTTGAGAATGGTCGGGTCAAGCGGTTTGAAACCGAAAGCAAGGCTTGGGAATTTCTCGCCCGCTGCGATTTGGCGGGAAAGATCATTCATTGAGTTGATATGGCCTCAGTTGGCGGCCTCTTTAGATAATTCGGACTATAGGCGCGATGTCGGCTATCCGCACTTAACGGACATGGCAACGCGGCTGGCCAATGTCCGGGTAAAGCGGACATCGCGTCGGTAGCTCACCAGCTTGCGGTCCTATTTGGTTGTCGCCGGCGCGACCGCGTTTGTCGGAGTTAGAGTAGAGGATGAGACTGTTGTTGCTATCATTGAGTTTCCGGGAGGATTGGCCGATCTCGCTGGGCTGGTTCGTCCGGAAGTTGCCTTCTCTATCTGACATAGGTCATGCGGCAGGCACGCGCGCTCGCCGACGTGCTGCACGCCAATCAGTCCGGCGAGGCCGAGAGCCGCGACCGGAATAAAAATTCGCAACATGAATCTGTTCTCGTCGCACTCGTCTCGTAAAATCATCTCTGCATGTCTGGCAATGAAGCCGCGAATCAGGGGCGCGAGGTTTTGCCACGTGGCCGCGCTGCGGCGCGCTGCAGGCTGGTCGGCGAACTGAAAGACGGTCGGCGGGGGAATCCTCCACTGCAGCAACATTGTGCTTACCCCGGCGACAGCACGTTTGAATTTTGAAGCACAAGGGATTGAAATCGCTGGCGCGCCCGAGACGATTCGAACGTCCGACCTTTGCCTTCGGAGGGCAACGCTCTATCCAGCTGAGCTACGGGCGCGCGTAAGCCCTCAATAGACGAAACGCCCCCAAGCGGCAACGGGCCTTATTTTGCTCGCTTGGAATGTGCGTGAAAGCTCCAGTGGCAAAGGTCGGACGTTCGAATCGTCTCGGGCGCGCAAGCAGTTCGCGTGCCGAGGGGTGCCGGGTCTGCCTTCTAGGTCTGTGGGCCAGCTCAATGAGCTTGCTGCCCAGATCAGTCGTGAATGGAGCAGCGCGTATTCCTGAACCCACACCGGGACCTTTCCCAGTGCAGGTTTAAGCCGCTACGATGCCTTCTCCTGAGCGGGGGAGGCAATGAGGCGGCGCGATAAGACAGGCGGGGAAGCAATTAAGACGCGACGCAGCAAGACGGTGAGTCGCCACAATGCGCTAAAGGCCGCTAGTCGCC
>DASSLE010000430.1:0-8996 GCA_035689725.1 Pseudolabrys sp. | reverse complement strand
TGGCGGGGCCACACCCAGACCGGCATCGCCGCCGCGGCCTCGCTTCAAGCCTATGCGACTAACAGAATCCGCAAGCACGAACTGACGACGCCGACAAAAGAGGATGATCGTGTCCGTCAGATTGAAGCCATCAATGCCCAGACCGGTCCAGTGATGAGCGGCTATCCAAACGCGCCGGAGATCGACGCCATTCTGGCGCAAGTGGCGGCCGGCAAACCGGAGGTTGACGTCACAGCCGACGATGGCGTGCGCCACCAGCTCTGGACGATCGCCGACGCCGCGACGATCGAGAAGCTCACTCTCGCATTTGAGGCTTTGCCCGCAATCTACATCGCCGACGGCCATCACCGTTCAGCCGCAGCCGCGCGCGTCGCCGCCGCCCGTAAAGGCGAGGGTTCGCCCAACTATTTTCTGTCGGTGATCTTTCCCGAACATGAGATGACCATCCTCGACTACAATCGTGTGGTTAAAGACCTGAACGGTCGCAGCGCCGAGCAATTTCTCGCCGAGTTGCGCAAGAGTTTCACAGTAACCGCATTCGATCGGCCAGTGCGGCCGGCGTCGTCACACGAGTATGGAATGTACCTTGGCGGCCACTGGTACAAGCTTTTGATCCGACCCGGGCTCGTTCCGGACGATCCGATCGGTCGGTTGCCGATCACCGTACTCACCCGCAATGTGATCGAGCCGTTGCTCGGCATCAAGAACCCACGCACCGATAAGCGCATCGATTTCATCGGCGGCGCGCGCGGTCTGGAAGGGCTTGAGAAACGGGTGAGGTCGGGCGAGATGGCGGTCGCCTTTGCGCTTTATCCGACGCAGATGCGCGACCTGATGGCAGTGGCTGACGCCGGCGGCATCATGCCGCCGAAGTCCACCTGGTTCGAGCCCAAGCTCGCCGACGGCATGGTCAATCACGTGCTCGACTAACGAAACGGCCAGCGCGACCGGATGCCGACCGTATCATAACAAACGCAATCTCACTGCAAGCTCAGCGCCACAAAGCTCGGATCGCCGTCCGGCGACACCACCAGCAGCACTGCCGCCTTCTTGCCGTCCTTCTTAAGCTTTTCGATGCGTTGCTGAAGTTCGGTGGCATTTGTCACCGGCTGCTGTTGGACCTCGGCGATGACCATTCCAGGCGCGAGCCGCTTCTCAGCAGCCGGTGAATTCGGATCGACACCGGTAATCAATACGCCCTTCACCTTATCTTTAATGTTGTGCTTTTTGCGCAGCTCATCGGTGAGATTGGCAAGATCGAGACCGAGTGCTTTCTTCACGACAGGCTTAGCATCCAGCACCGCATCCTTCTTCGTATCTAGTGCGGCTTGTTTCTCGTCCTCTAGCCGGCCGAGCTTGACCGACAATTTCTCTTCCTTGCCCTTGCGGATGACAACAACCTCGACATCTTTGCCAACCGGTGTATCCGCAACGATCTTAGGCAGATCGCGCATTTCCTTGACGTCCTTGCCGTCGAACCTGACGATAACGTCGCCTGGCTCAATGCCGGCGGGCCTGGCCGGGCCTTTGTCGTCGATGCCGGCGACCAGAGCGCCGCGTGCCGGTTTAACGCTGAGGCTTTCGGCGATCTCGTCGCTCACCTGCTGGATGCGCACCCCTAGCCAGCCGCGGCGCACTTCCTTGAATTCACGCAACTGATCGATCACCGGCACTACCGTCTTTGATGGCACCGCGAAGCCGATTCCAATTGAGCCCCCGGACGGCGAGATGATCGCGGTATTCACACCGATGACCTCGCCATTGAGATTGAACAAAGGCCCGCCCGAATTGCCGCGATTGATAGCGGCGTCGGTCTGTATGTAGTTGTCGTAGGGCCCTGACTGAATGTCGCGATTGCGCGCGGAAACGATACCGGCGGTTACCGTCCCGCCAAGGCTGAACGGATTGCCAATTGCGATCACCCATTCGCCGAGCCGCAGCTTGTCGCTATCACCAAATTTCACCGCTTTGAGCGGCTTGGTTGGCTTGACCTTGAGTAACGCGAGGTCGGTCTTCTGGTCGCGACCGATAACCTCGGCTTTCAGCGTGGTGCCATCGTTGAGGATGACATTTACTTCGTCTGCTTCGGCGATGACGTGATGATTCGTCACTACCAGACCGGCTGGATCGATTATGAAACCGGAGCCAAGGGAGTTGACGCGGCGCGGCGTTGGCGGCTGGCTATTGTCGCCGTCCTGACCGGGCTTGCCGGGCTGGCCGTTTGGTCCGCGCCGGTTCTTAAAGAATTCCTCAAAAAATTCCTCAAACGGAGAGCCAGGTGGTAATTGCGGCATGGCGCCATTTCGCAAATCGACAGATTGCTTAGTCGAGACGTTGACAACAGCGTCTATGACCTGCTCCGCCACATCCGCTATGCCATCCGGTCCACGCGCCGCGGCAGGAGAAGTCAAAGCCGGCCAAGCGATGGCGGCTGCTGTGAAAATGGCCAAGCCGGCGCGACCGACAGGCCTCGTCAAATGGAAGAAGGATGCGCCCATGGGCGTCGAATCTCCTGGGGGTAAGCTGTTAATGAGAGTGGCCCCGACTTCGAGGCGATTCAAGGGCACCGCAAAGATACCGTATAGGCCTGATTTCCCACGTCATCCCCGAACCAGCCAGACCACAAGCAGGCCGAGGATAGCCGATCCAATCCCGATCAGGCGCAAGGAGATATCGGCAGTCTCCAGCACACTGGTCATCGCTCGCTTGGCCGCCTCTGGAAATGCCGCAAAGATCAAGCCCTCGATGACAAAGACAAGTCCGAGCGCGGCCAGAAAGTCCGACATGCCAGTCCTGCGCGTTGCTAGCGGGACGGCGCTTGGGTGATCGGCGGCGTTGCCGAATTCCCCTGCAGCTTACCCGACGGATCGGCAAAATAACGGAAGAAACTCGTGTCGGGCTTGAGCAGCATCCGGGTATCGTTAGGACGAAGGCCATGCTCGTAGGCCTGCATCGAGCGGTAGAACCCGAAAAAGTCCGGATCCTGGTTGAATGCATCGGCAAAGATCTGATTTCGGGTCGCGTCGCCCTCGCCGCGAACCTGCTCCGATTTTGAGGTTGCTTCGGCGACCAGTACGGTAACCTCACGATCGGCACGCGAGCGGATTTCCTGGGCGCGCTGCGCGCCTTGAGCGCGGAACTCTGCTGCCTCGCGCTGGCGCTCGGTCTGCATGCGCTGATAGACGGCTTGGCTGTTTTGCTCGGGTAAGTCGGCGCGCCGAATGCGCACGTCGACCACCTGAATGCCGTAGGCGGCTGCTTCGCGGTCAACCAGCTCGCGAATTCGAGCCATCAGATCAGCGCGCTGATCACGCACGACGTGAGTAAAAGTCACCTCTCCCAGAACACGACGCAATGCCGAATTGAGCAGAATGGAAAGCTGGGAATTGGCGCCGGCGATCGAACCCAATGTCTGATAGAAGCGCAGAGGATCCTGGATGCGGTAGCGCGCAAACGCGTCCACCACGAGCCGCTTCTGGTCGGAGGCGATCACTTCCTGCGACGGCGCTTCAAGATCGAGAATGCGCTTATCAATATACACGACCGAGTCGATGAATGGCGCCTTGACGTTAAGGCCAGGCTCATTGACCACGCGCACCGGCTGTCCGAGTCGGACCACCAGCGCCTGCTGGGTCTGATAAACGGTGAACAGCGACGAATAGCCGACGATCAGCGCGGCGAAGAAAATAACAGCAATGATGCCCCCCACGAAATTTAGTCTCATGGCCGGCCTCCCGGCTGTGATTGGTTTCGCGTCTGTGGCGGACGAGTGAGCTCGTTGAGCGGCAGATAAGGCACCACGCCGCTGCCGCTTGCTCCGGAATCCAGAATAATCTTGTCGGTGCCGCTGAGCACACGTTCCATGGTTTCGAGATACATGCGCTCGCGGGTAACGTTGGGCGCTTTTTTGTATTGCTCAAGAATTTTCAGGAACCGGGACGTCTGACCGGTAGCTTCGGCCACCGTCTGTTGGCGATAGGCTTCAGCAGCCTGCGTAATTTGCGCCACGCGGCCACGCGCCTCCGGGACCACCCGGTTCGCATACGTCTGCGCCTCGTTAACAGCGCGCTCGAGGTCGGCGCGCGCGGCCTGTACATCACGGAAAGCGTCAATCACCTGCGCGGGCGGGTCAACCTTCTGTAGCTGCACCTGCTGTACGATGATGCCGGCGCCGTAATGGTCGAGCGTCTTCTGCATCAAGTCCTGTACGGCCGTCTCAATGGTCTGCCGCGCGCCGGTGAGTATCGGCTGAATCTCAGAGCGGCCAACGACCTCACGCATAGCGCTTTCAGCCACCGCTTTCACAGTGCCTTCGGGATTTTGGATGTTGAACAGGAATTCGCCGACGCCTGTTGGCTTCACTTTCCATAACACCGAGAAGTCGACGTCGACGATATTCTCGTCGCCGGTGAGCATTAGGCTCTCCTCAGGAACGTCACGCACGGTGGTGCCGCCGCGGCGGATGTCGTCAACTACACGCATTCCAATATCGATCTTGTTCACACGCAGCGCCTTGGGCGTGAGCACCGTCTCAATCGGGTACGGCAAATGGTAGTTCAAGCCCGGCTGGACTTCGCGCACTTCCTTACCGAAGCGCAGCACAACGCCTAGTTCGTCCGGTTCAACCCGGAAGAAGCCGGAAAAACCCCAGAGCGCAAGGACGCCAAGGACAATGAGAGCGAAGCCGCGCCCCCCGAGATTGCCGCCAGGGAGCACCTGCCGCAATTTGTCTTGGCCCCGGCGGAGGATTTCCTCCAGGTCCGGCGGAGTCGGCCCCGACGATTGCGGCCCGGAACCCCACGGCCCCTTGCCGCCCGAGCCCCACGGCCCACCGCCGCCCTGATTTGTCCAAGGCATCGAATAATGTCTCCCGCGCCGGCTCTCTTGCCCGGCTGACCTTTAGTTGGGAGGGGTTATAGGCGACGCCAAGCCCCGTTACAACGCGCCCTCATGCCGCGTTTTGTTGGCTGTTCAGCGCCTTATAGCGGTTCAGCGCTTCACATATGTCGCCAGCGCGAAATTTGCATCGTCATCCGGCCCGGCAAAGTGTTCCTCGCGCGAAATCTCTTGCCAAACCTCCCGATCAATAGGCGGAAACAGCACGTCCCCCTCAGGCGAGGCATGCACATGAGTAATTTCCAGGCGGTCGGCCATTGGCATTGTCGCCGCGAATATATCGCTTCCGCCGATCACCATGATTTCGTCGGCCCCGCGCTTGACCGCATCGGTGCGGGCATAGCCAAGAGCAGCATCGAGACTTGTGGCTAACACCGCCCCAGGCGCAACCAAACTGAGATCTTGCGTGAGCACGATGTTGGTACGGCCTGAAAGCAACTTTCCAATAGATTCATGAGTCTTACGGCCCATGATCACCGGCCGGTTTAGCGTCACCTTACGAAAGTGTTGCAAGTCGGACTTCAGGCGCCAAGGCAGTTGACCATCACGGCCTATAACCGAATTGTCTCCAATAGCCGCAACCAAAACGATTTTCATAACGCCGTCTCGTCGCACGCGAACACTTTCATGAGGTACAAAGCAACCGAGTGAAAAAGCGCTGCATAGTTCCCCGCATACGACGATTGTTCTGATAATTCACTAACGTTCGATCAGCCAGCACAGAAAATGCACTACCAAAATTCGATCTGGCATCTTAGCCCGATGGATACAAACAGCGACAACAAAAGCACCGCTCCTGGCAAACAGGCTACACAGCCACCTTGGCCTTGATGTGGGGATGTGGATCATAATTCTCGATCGTGAAATCCTCATACTGAAATGCGAATATGTCCTTTACGGCCGGATTGAGCCGAATCGTCGGCAAGCGCCGGGGTTCACGCGACAATTGCAGCCGCGCCTGCTCAAGGTGATTCAGATACAAATGGGCGTCGCCGAAAGTGTGAACGAAGTCACCGGGCTTAAGGCCGCTCACCTGTGCCACCATAATCGTCAACAGCGCATAGGACGCAATGTTGAACGGCACACCGAGAAAAACATCGGCCGAGCGCTGGTAAAGCTGGCACGAGAGCTTCCCTTCGGCCACGTAAAATTGAAACAAGCAATGGCACGGCGGCAGTGCCATCTTGTCGACATCGGCGGGATTCCATGCGGTGACAATCAGGCGGCGCGAATCCGGATTGCGTTTGATCATCGCAATCACATTGCCGATCTGATCGATGGTCTTACCGTCCTTCGCTGGCCATGAGCGCCATTGCTGGCCATAAACCGGCCCCAAGTCGCCGCACTCATCGGCCCATTCGTCCCAAATACGCACACCATGATCTTGCAAATATTTGACGTTGGTGTCGCCGGCCAAGAACCAGAGCAGCTCATATATGATCGATTTTAAATGCAACTTCTTGGTCGTGAGCAGAGGGAAGCCCTCATCAAGCGTAAAGCGCAACTGATGGCCGAATACTGACAAGGTGCCGGTGCCCGTGCGGTCGCGTTTTTCCGCACCACGACTAAGGATAAGTTCCATCAGATCGAGATATTGGCGCATCGGTCGTCTTTATATTTATATTTCGCGACTCAAAAGATGGGGAAGTTTAACGCCCGCAGCAACCGCTTACAGGTCCCTTATCAACGGCCACAGTACTGCCGATTTCCAACCGCTCGGCGCCGAGGCCTGATAGCATTGCATTATCGCAGTTGGGGGTTTGCCATGGGCTTTGATCGCATTCTCATCGCTCGACTTCTATTCACCCTGATGACCGTTGGCTGGGCGGTGCTCACGGTCGTCGCCGACTTCAACAAGACCCACGCTACCAATCCCAAATGGACACCGCATGCGCGCTTCCACGTGGTCTGGCAAATCTCGAGTTATGCAGGCTTCGGCCTGCTTGCCTTCGCGCTGATCTGGTGGCCGGGGCCCCTCGCGGTCGAACGGCTATATCTTGTCGCGCTCATGGGGGCGATCGTTTATGCCGCCTTCTTCGCCGCATTGATCGCCATGCCTATTTACGGCGGTGCCGCCTACGATAAAAACGGCTACCAGCCCTTTAAGGCACCGATTCCTATCATCGCGAAGAAATGGGATGCGAATATCACCGTTTTTTCGATTCAGTTGGTGATTCTCGCCGCAGGATTGTTAGCGGTTCCCGGAGCCTTATCTGGTTAAATCGAGTAGCGGGCGAAAGCCCGCGCAGCCACCGCGGCCCTACAGCGCTACTCGACGAATACTTCCTCGCGCCGCTTGCGAATCATCGGCAAGGCCGCAATCACCAGCAGCCCCGCAGCAACCGCGATCAATCCTGCAGATATCGGCCTGGTCAGGAAGACGGTGACGTCGCCGCGCGCAATCAGCATGGCGCGGCGGAGGTTTTCCTCCATTAAGGGGCCGAGCACAAATGCGAGCACCAGTGGTGCGGGCTCGAAGTCGTGCTTGGCCAGCCAATAACCGAACAGACCGAAGATCGCGGCAATGACGACGTCGGTCGGCGAGTTGTTGATCGAGTAGATGCCGATGCAGCAAAAGACGATGATTGAGGGATAAAGCAGCCGGTATGGCACTCGCAGCAGGCTCACCCACACGCCGACCAGCGGCAGATTGATGACGATCAGCATCAGGTTGCCGAGCCACATCGATGCGATCATGCCCCAGAATAACTCGGGCTGTTTGGTCATCACCTGCGGACCGGGCACGATGCCATGGATGGTCATGGCGCCGACCATCAGCGCCATCACCGCGTTGGGCGGAATACCGAGAGTGAGCAGCGGAATAAATGATGTCTGCGCCGCCGCGTTGTTCGCGCTTTCCGGAGCCGCCACGCCTTGGATGGCCCCGCGGCCGAAGCGCTCAGGATGCTTTGAGATGCGCTTCTCGAAGGTGTAGGCCGCGAACGAGGCCACCACCGCCCCGCCCCCGGGCAAAATCCCTAGAATCGAACCAAGAATGGTACCGCGCGCAATCGCGCCGGCAGAATCAATAAGGTCCTGTCGCGTCGGCATCAGCCCCTTGATCTTGCCCTTCACGAGGTCGCGGCTCTCCTGCGACATCTCGAGATTGCGGATGATTTCGGCGAAGCCAAATAGGCCCATAGCCACGTTGGTGAAACCGATGCCGTCAGAAAGTTCCGCGATATCGAAGGTCATGCGGCCGGCGCCGGTTTCCAGGTCGGAGCCGACCATCGACAGCAACAGGCCGGTGAGAACCATGGCGATCGACTTGAGCACCGAGCCTTTCGCCAGCACCACCGCGAAGATCAAGCCGAGCAACATCAGCGAGAAATATTCCGCCGGGCCGAACAGCAGCGCGATAGAGGTGAGCGGCACACCAAGTGCGGCTACCAGCACGGTGGAGACGCAGCCTGCGAAGAACGAACCGATGGCAGCGATCGAGAGTGCTGCGCCGGCGCGGCCTTGCCGCGCCATCTGATGGCCGTCGAGACAGGTGATCACCGAGGTGGCCTCGCCCGGAATGTTCACCAGCACCGAGGTGGTCGAGCCGCCATATTGCGCGCCGTAATAAATGCCGGCGAGCATGATCAGCGCGCCGACCGGAGGCAGGCCGAATGTGATCGGCAGAAGCATGGCGACCGTCGCCACAGTACCGATGCCAGGCAGCACGCCGACCAGCGTGCCGACCAACGCGCCAAGTAGACAGAAACCGATATTGTAAGGATTCGCGGCGACCGAAAAACCGAGCGCAAGATTGGCAAGAAGTTCAGACATGGCGGCGTTTCCTGCTCAGATCCAGGGCCATAGCTGGAATGGAAGCTGTAACAGATAGACGAACAGACCGACGCAGAACGCCGTCATCACCACAGCAGCGATCAAGCTTTCCAGCCACCGCATTTCGGTGGAACCGAAGATAGAGACCATGAAGGCGGCAAAGGTCGACGGCACGAGCCCGAGGGGCGGGATGCTCACTGGCCCAAGATTGATGCCGCGGATCATGCCCGCGAAGGCGAGGATCGCTAGGAGCACCCAGGCGGGCCCGCGGATTGCATAGCTCTCAAGCGGTGGGCCGTCGACAAATAGCCCCGTGAGCGCCACCA
>DASSLE010000429.1:0-5966 GCA_035689725.1 Pseudolabrys sp. | reverse complement strand
GCGATACGGCCGTCGAGGGACTGCCCGATCTGACCGACCACAACAAGATCGTCCACCGCGCCCTCACGTAGCGGACCGAACAACTCGGCCCAAGGTTGTGGCAGGGACTGGTCCCCGTTGCGGAAAATGTTGCTAAACTCGGGCCAGCCGTCGGATGGCTGCCTGCAAGTGCTCTTTAGGCTTGATTTCGGAGGTAATTTTATTGACGGCACGATGCAGCCAAGAGCGCGGAGATTGCGTTTACATGTCAGTGGCTACCATTAGGCTGGCATAAATGACGCCTATTGGCGACCGGAATGATGAAGGGCGGACGGTGTTCTACATACGACTAACAAAGTGGGAACTCCCTGAATGAGTAAAGTGCGGACCGACGCGAGCGCGGCACTGTTTGGTAGAAAAGGGCATATCAGCGTCAGCCGCGGGCTTGCCGATATACACGGCGGCCGGCCGGTCCTCATCACGGCGGCAGACAAAACGCTGCTCGCAATGCCGGTCGAAGGGCTCGACGGGCAACGGCTTGCCGCATTCATGGCGCTCTGCTCGCCTTCCCTGCCAAGGCTCATCGTCACCGAACGACGCGCGCTAGCGCTCGGCCTCCGTGCGACGACACCAATGGCATTACGGCTCGCGGCTAACGACGACGCGAGTACCATCCTCGCCCTGGTGACCGATGCTAAAGGCGCTTACGATTGCGAACGCGATGCTAGTCCGGCGGGCCGCGAAGCCGCGGCGGCGATCCAGCTAGTCAAATTGTCGCACGGATTGCCGGCGATTTTAGCAGCCGATGCGAGGGCGGATATCATCGTGCGCGAACCGAACATCATCGCTGTCGAGGCGGACGCCGTCTGGCGTTTTTCTGATGAGGCAACCCGATCGCTCGCGCTGGCAAGCGAGGCCTCGGTACCACTGAATTCGGGCACACTCGCGCGCTTCGTCGTATTCCGCGATGCGATGGGCGGCAACTCGGTCGCCATCGTCTTAGGCAAGCTTGACTTTACAAAAGCCATTCCCGTGCGGTTGCACTCGGCTTGTTTGACTGGCGACGTGTTCGGTTCGCGGCGCTGCGACTGTGGCGACCAGCTTCAACTCGCAATAGCCGGGCTCGAAGACCTTGGTGGCGGTGTTATTCTTTATTTGGCACAGGAAGGCCGAGGGCTCGGCCTCGCCAACAAAATGCGCACATACCAATTGCAGGACGATGGCCTCGACACCGTGGACGCCAACACAACACTCGGCTTCGATGATGATGAGCGCGATTATGGTCTCGCCGCACGCATGCTCCAGATGCTCAAGTGCACGCGGATTATTCTACTAACCAACAACCCGGCCAAGCTTGATGGCCTCGCCAAAGCCGGCATTGAAGTTGTCGGCCGGATAGGGCTAGAGGCGCCGATTAACGCGGACAATCGCCGCTATCTAACGGCAAAGGCAGCGCGCGCGGGGCATTGCCTCGATCATCTCATGACTTCGCTTGCCGACCCGTCTTAGTCGGAAGCACACTTGCCCCCTAACAACATGAGGTGGCGCTGGTATCGTCAGGGCGGGCGCCGCCAAAATTGTGGAACTGAAGGCTCGTAACTGCCATGCCACTCGACGTGCCGACTCGATCGGTTGGCGAGCTGACCTTCCCGGATATCTCGAAGCGCCTGAACGCCAGGTCGATCCTTTGCCTGCCAATCGGCTCGATTGAGCAGCATGGCCCGCATCTACCGCTTAACACCGATGTAGTGTTGGCCGAGGAATTTACCCGCCGCATCATCGCCCGCTGGGGCGAAACATATGACTTGTGGCAACTGCCAACGTTGGCGGTGAGCCTCGCGCGCGAACATCAGTGGGCGCCCGGTACACTGTCGCTGTCGATCGAGACCATGAAGTCGCTCCTGTGCGAGCTCGGGCGCGAAATCACCCGCAGCCTGCCGGTGCGCAATCTTGCGGTCATCAATGGGCATGGCGGCAACCGAGGAATCCTGGAAGCCCTCGCGCAGGATTTACGGGCAGACTTTGGCCTCAATGTCTGCGTGCTTCATCCTGCTGCCTGGGCAGAAGTCGATCCGACCACAGCGGTTCCGGAAATCCACGCCGGCAAAAACGAAACGTCAATGATGCTCGCCATCGCACCTCACTTGGTGCGCCGCGAGCATATCGCGCAGGTGAATACATCCTCCACTGGCGACGCCGTGCGCACTACGATTCTCGATCAAGCAGTAACGTGGCCGTGGACGACACGCGACCAACAGATTGCTGACATGGGTGTAATCGGGAACCCAAAAGCTGCGTCGGCGGAATTCGGAGAACACCTGCTGAACCAAGTTGCCGAAAAGGCGGGTTCTGTTCTCAAGCAGCTTTTGGATCGCCAAGGTCTTGCGCACGGCTAGAGGAAATCTGGGCGTCATGTCGCGGCCCACAATTCGCTTCGACAGCGATATTTTGCGAGTTCTGGTAATCGGTGCAGGCCTTGGCTGGTCGTTCGTATTTGTAGTGGTAGCGCTTCGTTACGAATTGGAGCTCTATGCCGACGGCGCAATGTTTTCTTATGCGGTCGCAGTTCGGGATGTCTGGGCATTTCATTGGCACAATATTTCAGGCCGCTTGTCGGTCTTCCTCCTTAGCTTATGGCCAGCGGAGGCCTACGTCGGACTGACCGGAGATCCCGCCGGCGGCATTGTCGTCTATGGCTTCCTTTTTTATACGGCGCCGCTTCTTGGTCTGATTGGCACCTTCGTGACCGACCGCTCACGCGGCCGTCTTATCTTCGTCTACGCCTGTTGTTCGACCGCCCTGCTCTGTCCACTAGTATTCGGATTTCCGACGGAAATGTGGTTCGCGCATGCGCTGTTCTGGCCGACCCTCGCCGCCAGCCACTATGCGCCCGAACGGGCCGGCGGAGCGGCGTTCGTCCTCATCATGATGCTCGCACTCGTCTTTACGCATGAGGGTGCGCTGATTTTGGCGCTCGCGATAGTGGCGACCCTTGTGCCACGCGGTTTGCGCGATGGTACGTTCGTGCGTGCGGCAATAATCTTGATCGCCGTCTTTACGGTCTGGACCGCCATAAAATTTAAGTTCCCGCCGGACGATTATTTTGCCGGCGTGTTGATGAGGGCTGCAGTGCACTTTTTCGATCCCATGATCTTCGAGACAAATCTAGTCTTGCTCCTGTTCTTAGCGCTCGCCGGTTATGGTCTTATCTTTTGCGTGTTTTCGCGCCTTCTGCCAAGCAAGGCGCACCTCTGCGCCACCGCGACCGCGGTCACAGCAGTCGCTGTTTATTGGCTGTGCCTCGATCACTCAGTTCATGCCGGCAATCGGTATTACTTGCGCACGGCGTTAGTGGTCGTCACACCCGTGCTCGGCGCACTGGCGGCGCTACACGCGATGTATTCTGATGGCCGACTCGCTCCACCGATATGCCTGCGGCCGGTCGGGACTATGCTGGCGCGGGCCTATTACGGTAGGGCGCTCGCTGGTGCTTTCCTGCTTGTGACGCTGGTGCTTGCGATCGAGACGACGAAATTTGTTGCGGCTTGGACACTCTATAAATCTGCGGTCGTGGCGCTCGCGACCGGCGACGCATCCGATCCGATGCTCGGGGACGCGCATTTCGTTTCGTCGGATCGAGTTGAGCCAGATCTGAACCGTCTGTCGTGGTTCTCCACCACCCCTTACTTGTCCGTGATCGTTGCGAGGTTAACACCGAACCGACTCGTCATCGACCCAGAGGGAAATTATTTTTGGCTATCCTGCGAAACGGCGACAGCGAATTATCAAGCCGTCCGCGCCGTTCCGGCAGCAAGCCGAAATCTCGTGAGAATCTATGCATGCCTGCATCGCTAGGGCGCCGCCTACCCTTGTTTTTTTGCTTTCGTCATGATTGCACTGGCACCCCAAAAGACGATTCATTCAACTGCATCGAAATTCCAAATCTATACCCGCCCTTGGTGGCGACCGCTCCGTGTAAGGCAAGTATGCCTACTCGATCGATTGCCGCTGCACCCGATACCACCTCCAATCCGGACTGCACCGACTGAACCAAGCGGAGACAGAGCTACAGTCCTCTAATCAGACCGGCCTCGATCAGCAGCCGATTGAACCGCCGCGCCTCAGCGCCGCCCGCGCAGCGGTAGAAGAGACCGTGGCAGCGTTTCAGGATCTTCTTCTGCTCGGAAAAGGTCGGACCAAGCGGCACTCCTGCCGCCTCCTGTACGACTAAGGGCAGGTATGGCGCATCGAGCTTGTCAAGCGCCGAGGATAGATCAGCCGGCGTAAAATTCACAGCATCGATGGCATAGTAGGTAGTGAAATAACGCGGATCCAATGCCTCCAGATGACGCGCCAGCACCTCCTGGCTGAGCGACGGGTCGATCACGCGACGGCTGAACTCCGGCTGATGGTCGCCATAGCGTACGATCAGAAACGATTCAGCTGGGAATTCCGTTGTCAGCCGCTCCAGCAGCGCGCTGTAGTCGTGCGCCGTCATCCCCTGACGGCGAATATATTCATCAACGTCGGCGGGGTTTTCGAGGGCGCGCCAATTCGGAGTAAGCTCGGGATGGAGGCGCGTGTCCCACGGAAAATGATTAGCCACCGTGTAGACGTAAAGAAAAAGCGGGCCGTTGCCGTGCTCGCGGTCGATGATTTTGACGGCCTGACTGAAATAAAAACTGTCGGCCTCGAAATTGCGCGTGCCGAGGTCGTGCATATCCAAATAGCGCTCGATGCCAGCCGTCGTCTGGAAGGCGCGCGACCCAAGAAAAGCGCCGTAGAACGGATATAGGGTGAAGGTCTTGTAGCCGCAGCGGCTCAACGAATGCGGCAGTCCACGGACGACGCGGCCGGCAGCGATCCGGGTCACGGATGTAGCAAAACGTCCGTAGGAACGGGCCGATAGACCCGTGAGCACGTTGTATTCAGTAAACCAGCTTGGGCCGCCCGCGCCTTCCACGACAAGCTTGCGCGCTTTTCCGTCGAACGACTGGAAATGACGATGATAATCGAGCGGCACTTTCATGCCGGGGGCGGCAGTAATGTCGAAACTAGATTCGTCATGCAGCAGGATAATATGCGGAAGTTTGCGTGATGGACTGCAGGTTGCAGTAGGCGCCGCATTCAGGCGTTCGTCCACGCTTGCGTCCGATTCCAAAAATCCGTGTGTGATGAGTTCATGTATCGCCTCGACGCCTGTGCGCGCGAACTTAGAAATATAGTTCTTGCTGAAAAAATCTTCGTAGAGATCAGTCGGGAACGACAGCGACAGCGTAACGAGTGCACATATACATAGCGAACTGCCGATGGCGCTTGTGCGCACGCGCACGCGGAAGGGATCAAGCCGCCAGGCTAATGCCAAAAGCGTGACGGTAGCTATAGTGGCGAGCATGATCGGCACACGCAGCGAGGGAATCGCCGTCAGCAGGAATGCTGACGTGTCCCGGTCAATGATCATCAGGTCGACGAAGTCTACCGTCATCCAAAGCTTATCGTGTTTGAATTGCGATAGCAGGATTAGCGCCGCGACGAACTCGATCGAGATGGCAGCGGCGGCGACCGGACGACGAAACAGAGCAAGCCAGAAAAAATTGAGAACCGCCCAGGCAAGCAGGAACGCCGCCTTGGCGACCAGATCAATTTCGGTCGCGACCATAATGATCAGTGCAGCCACATGCAGGATTGCGACAAGGCCGAGCGCCACCGTATCGCGACGGGAGGGTTCCTTAGTGGACGCAAGACGGGTGAGCATGGCGGACGCGGACAACATGATGGCCCTGCCCAGCTATCTTGACGAAATCGCGCCGTCTCATTAGCTCCCCCGAGGGTCAGACAGGGCATCTTACCGGCTCAAACCGGCACAGGGAAAGGCCCAGTGTTGCGTGTTCAGCCGATGTGCGCTGTGGGTCAAAAGCGAACAATGCCCGGACTTGTTGCGATGGCCGCTAGCGACCCAGAGCGGACCTCACAGGTCCATTTGGCCC
>DASSLE010000428.1:0-2246 GCA_035689725.1 Pseudolabrys sp. | reverse complement strand
GTGCGAACCTCGTCTTCAACGGAGCGACCGTTTCGCGCCGCGCGCAGGCGCAGCAGCTTTTTGAGCCGATTGTCGAGCTGGCGGACAGTCAGCGAGGCCATAAAATCCTCTTTAATTAAAACATCTTAGGGCCGCATTGATTGCAATGCAATCAATGCGATCAAAGCCGGAAATTTATTTTCCAGGACGAGCTCCCTTGACCGCGCGGGCGCGGCCATGTATTTAACCATCTAGTTATTTAAATAAATGGTTAAATTCAATGACGACCGACCGTCTCAGCACAACCTTCGCAGCTCTCGCTGATCCGACGCGGCGCGCGATTCTTGCGCGGCTCGCTCTCGGCGAAACCTCCGTATTGAAGCTCGCCGAGCCGTTCGACATGAGTCTGCCGGCGGTTTCCAAGCATCTGAAAGTGCTCGAGCGCGCTGGTCTGATCACCCGCAGCCGCGATGCCCAGATGCGGCCATGCCGGATCGAGGCTACCGCGCTCAAGGAAGCGGACGACTGGCTCGAGGAGTATCGCCGGCTCTGGGAAGAGCGTCTCGACCGGCTCGACGATTATCTGCGTGTTCTGCAAGCGAAGGAGAAAAAACGTGGCCGCAAAAAATAGCATCGACTGAAACAGACCCGCGCTCGATCATCGGCACGCGCGTGTTCGACGCGTCGCGGGACCTGGTCTTTTCGGCGTGGACCGATCCCAGGCATCTGGCGCAATGGTGGGGGCCGAACGGGTTCACCACCACCACACATTCATTCGAGTTTCGGGCGGACGGTATGTGGCGTTTTGTCATGCACGGGCCAGACGGCCGCGACTATCAGAACCGCATAACCTTCGACGAAATCATACCACCGGAACGCATCGTCTATCGTCATAGCGGCGGTGATGATGTTGAGCCCGTGCAGTTCACACAGACTGTGACCTTCGAGGATCTTGGCAACGGTCAAACCCGCATGACCTAGCGCGGCAAGTTCCCTTCGGCCGAGGAACGAGCCCGCGTCATCAGGGAATACGGCGCCGACACGGGGCTGCTGCAGACCATGGCACGGCTCGCGGATTATGCGGCATCACTTGCTGCGGAGCGCGCATAGATGTCTGGGCTCGGATATCAGGTTAGCGCCCGCAATACCGCGCGCAGTTCGTCCGGGCCGCCGCGCGGGATCAGTCCGTCGATTTCGGCGTGGGTCCGCGTCCACAACGGAAACGCCTTGGTGAGCAACCCGCGGCCGGCCGCGGTGATCGTCAGACGACGGCTCCGTTTATCCTCCTTGTCGATCAAAACCTTCACCAACCCACGGCGTTCAAGTGGTTTGAGGGCCGCGGTGAGCGTGGTTCGATCCATGACAAGCAGCGCCGCAACGCTGCTGATCGTTGGCGGTTCCGGGCGGTTCAGCGACATCAGCAGGGAGAACTGCCCATGCGTGAGATCGAGCGGACGGAACACCTCGTCGAAGCGCCGTGCCAGCGCGCGAGCCGCCCGCTGCACATGCAGGCACAGGCAGAAGTCGCGCACTTGGTGTGTCGCCGAGAGCGGTAATTCGTGACGGGTTGACATGTGACATGATATGTTGATATCAACCTATTTGTCAACAATGGGACCTCAAGGAGGACGAGTTATGCAGGTGCAATCCTATTTGTTCTTCGATGGCCGGTGCGAAGAGGCGATCGCGTTCTACAAGAAGACACTCGGCGCCGAGGTCGACATGCTGATGCGCTGGAAAGACAGCCCGGACAAATCCATGTGCTCGCCAGGCAACGAGAACAAGGTCATGCATGCCTCGCTCAAGATCGGTGAAACCAGGGTTATGGCTTCGGACGGCCGCAATACCGGAAATCCGGAGTTCAAGGGCTTTGCGCTTTCGGTCAACGCGAAGGATGAAGCCGATGCGGACCGCCTTTTCAATTCGTTGTCCACGGATGGAAAAGTGATGATGCCGCTCGGCAAGACGTTCTTCTCGCCCCGTTTCGGCATGACGACTGACAAGTTCGGCGTGAACTGGATGGTCATCGTCGAACCGAAGTGATCACGGCACACGCGAGGGCAGAATATGCAAACGACGGTCCAGGGGAATTCGACTTCGAATGCGACGCTCTGGGGTGGCCGCATCATGAGCGGTTTGGTGATCGCATTTATGCTGCTCGATGGCGGCATGAAACTGGTGCCGTTGGATGTCATCATCTCGATGTCGGAGCAGATGGGTATTCCCGGCGACCTCGCGCGTCCGTTGGGAGTTATCGGCCTCGTTTG
>DASSLE010000427.1:0-12317 GCA_035689725.1 Pseudolabrys sp. | reverse complement strand
GAACAACATCAGCTTTGTCGCCGTGAATCCGGGTCCGGTGCGGACCGAGCGATGGGCCGGGTTGGTCAAGGCAATGTCGCGGGATATGAAAATTTCCTACGAACAGGCCGACAAGCTGGCACCCGCCTCGATTCCGATGGGCCGCATCGCCGAGGTCGACGAGGTCGCGAACCTCGTCGTCATGTTGGCCTCGCCGCTGATGGAAATGGTCAATGGCACAATGATCGAAATCGACGGCGGTCAGGACAAGCCGCTGATGGATCGTTTCCGCGACAGGCCGACGGGCTAGTCGCAAGTCCGCCGGCGACCAGTCTCGCTTGACAAGCTCGTGCTGGGGGTCGGACTATTTGCATACAAACAAGCTCGCCCGCCGGAGGCGACAGAACGTTGAGACACTCGCGGCCCCGCCTCGACGATGCGGTTAGCCGCTACGCAGGGAGCTTCAATCATGAAACCTACGCGTCACGTGTTCACTTTCGCGCTCGTGGGCAGTCTTGCCGCCAGTATTTCCTCGCCGGTTTTGGCTCAGCAAACGATCAAGATCGGCGAGTTAAACAGCTACAAGGCCCAGCCTGCCTTCCTTGATCCCTACAAGAAAGGCTGGGAAATGGCGATTGAGGAGATCAACGCCAAAGGCGGTGTCCTTGGCAAAAAGCTGGAGGTCATCTCGCGCGACGACGGTGCCAATCCGGGCGAAGCCGTGCGTGTTGCCGAGGAATTGGTCACCCGCGAAGGCGTGTCGGTGATTGCCGGCACGTTCTTGTCGCATATCGGGCTCGCGGTCACCAATTTCGCCGGCCAGAAGAAAGTGTTCTTCCTCGCCGCCGAGCCGCTCACCGACAAGATTACATGGCAGAACGGCAACAAATATACTTACCGCCTGCGCGCCACGACCTATATGCAGGTGGCCATGCTGATGCCCGTCGCGACCGCGGCCAAGAAAAAGAGATGGGCGCTGGTCTATCCGAACTTCGAATATGGCCAGTCAGCGGCCGAAAATTTCAAAGCGCTGATGAAAAAGGCGCAACCCGACGTCGAATTTGTCACCGAACAGGCGCCGCCGCTCGGCAAGATCGACGCCGGCGCAGTGGCGCAGGCAATCGACGACGCCAAGCCAGACGCGATATTCAACGTGTTGTTCGGCGCCGATCTCGCCAAGTTTGTGCGCGAGGGCAACACCCGCGGCGTATTCAAGAACCGTACGGTGGTGAGCCTGCTTTCGGGTGAGCCGGAATATCTCGATCCGCTCAAGGACGAGGCGCCGGTTGGCTGGGTGGTTACCGGCTATCCCTGGGACAAGATTAAGACCAAGGAACACGTCGCGTTTGTCGACGCGTACAAGAAGAAATACAACGACTATCCGCGCCTCGGTTCGATTGTCGGTTACGTGACAATGAAGTCATTGGCGGCCGGCATCGCCAAGGCGAAGTCCACCGACACCGAGAAGCTGGTAGAAGCGTTCAAGGATCTCAAGGTCGACAGTCCGTTCGGGCCGTTGGTTTATCGCGCCAGCGATCACCAGGCCACGATGGGCGCCTATGTTGGCAAGATCGCGTTGGAAAATGGCAAGGGGACGATGGCCGACTTCAAATACGTTGACGGCGCTTCGGTGCTTCCGAGCGACGCCGAGGTCAAGAAGCTGCGGCCGGCGGAAACGAATTAGTGCCTTGCCGCGGACTCGCTTACTCTCTCCCTTAAGGGAGAGGGTAAGAGGGGTCGCGGCGAGCATCGCATGACTTTCAGCGCATTTCTGTTTCAGGCGCTCAACGGGCTCTCCACCGCCTCCAGCCTGTTCTTTGTCGCGGTTGGATTGTCGCTGATTTTCGGCGTTTCCCGCATCATCAATATCGCCCATGGGTCCCTCTATATGTTGGGCACCTACATCGCTTATTCATTTGCAACTCATGTCGGCGGTGCGTTCGGATTCTGGGGCGGCATTGTTGCCACGGCCCTCATCGTGGGCACGATTGGCGCGTTGATCGAAGTTGTGTTGCTGCGGCGCGTTTATCGCGCGCCTGAGCTCTTTCAGTTGCTGGCCACTTTCGCGCTGGTGCTAGTGATCAATGATGCCGCGCTTTGGCTGTGGGGGCCTGAGGATCTGCTCGGACCGCGCGCGCCGGGGCTACGTGGATCGATCGAGGTGCTAGGCCGCCAATTGCCGAGTTATGATCTTTTTCTCATCGCTGTCGGGCCCCTGGTGTTGCTGGCGCTGCATTTCACGCTGGCGCGTACGCGCTTCGGCCGCCTCATACGCGCGGCGACGCAGGATCGCGAAATGGTCAGCGCGCTCGGCGTCAACCAGGCAATCCTGTTCACCTCGGTATTTGCACTCGGCGCCGCGCTCGCTGGGCTTGGCGGCGCGTTACAGCTCGCGCGCGAGCCCGCCAATCTCGCCACCGATCTGGTCGCGATCGGGGATGCCTTTGTGGTGGTGGTCGTCGGTGGCATGGGCTCGATCACCGGCGCCTATCTTGCAGCGGTGATCATTGCCGAAGTGAAAGCTGTTTGCATCGCGATCGGCGTCGTTGATCTTGGCTTTGTCAGTATCAATTTTTCCAAACTCACTTTGGTCGCCGAATTCCTGGTTATGGCGATAGTGTTGATTGCGCGGCCTTATGGCCTGCTCGGTAGGCCACAAGCGCTAACGCGTTCGATAGCCGAGCCGGAAGAGCCCATCCGCCCCGCGACACCCGCGCTCAAAGCACTCGGCGGTACGGTCCTTGTGCTGCTGATATGTCTGCCGCTCCTCGCACAAGCCTCGCCTTATCTGCTCATTCTCGGCATCGACGTATTGATCGCGGTGATATTCGCAACCTCGTTGCACTTCATCATGGGCCCCGGCGGCATGCATTCCTTTGGGCACGCTGCTTATTTCGGTCTCGGCGCCTACGGCGCAGCGCTGCTTGTAAAATGGTTGGCGGTGCCGATGGGACTCGCGCTGACCGCCGCGCCGGTCGTTGCTCTTGTGGGGGCGTTGTTGTTTGGCTGGTTCGCGGTCCGTCTCTCCGGCGTCTATCTCGCGATGCTAACGCTCGCCTTCGCTCAGATTGTCTGGGCATTGGTGTTCCAGTGGGAGGGGCTCACCGGCGGCTCCAATGGTGTGATTGGCGTTTGGCCTCCACCGCCTTTCGACAAAGCCTGGGTCTATTTCCTGCTCACTCTGGCGCTCGCCGTAATCGGGGTGCTGCTGTTGCGCCGCTTTTTGTTTGCGCCGTTCGGCTACGCCATGCGCGCGGGCCGCGACTCCGTTCTACGCGCAGAGGCTATCGGCATCGACGTAAAGCGTGTGCAGTGGCTCGGCTTTGCTATTGCGGGCGGTGTGTGCGGTGTCGCCGGGGGGCTGTTTGCGTTTGCCAAAGGTTCGATCTCGCCGGAGACGATCCATGTTGGCCGCTCAATCGATGGCCTGGTCATGGTGCTGCTCGGCGGCATCCAGACGCTAACCGGCCCGATCGTCGGGGCATCGGTATTTGCCACGCTGCAAGATACCGTGATGCGGCAAACCGAGTATTGGCGGGCATTGCTCGGCCTCATCATCCTGCTGTTGGTGCTGGCCTTCCCGCAAGGGATTGTCGGTGCGTTCTCGTCGCTCTGGCGTAGATCAGGTGCGAAGCCATGAGCGTGCTGGCCATCCGTGCTCTGTACAAGACCTTTGGCGGCGTGCGCGCAGTCAACGACGTTAGCTTCGAGATCGCGCAAGGTGAATTTCTCGCCATGATTGGCCCAAACGGCGCAGGCAAATCGACCTGCTTCAACATGATCAATGGGCAACTTGAGCCAGATTCCGGGCAGATTCTTTTTGCCGGCCGCGACATTGTCGGGCTCGAGACGCGCGACGTCTGGCGGCTCGGGGTCGGCAGGACCTTTCAGGTCGCTGCAACTTTCGGGTCAATGACGGTTGCCGAGAATGTGCAAATGGCGCTGATTTCACATGCGCACGAGACTTATCACCTGTGGCGGCCAGCCGCGAATTTGCATCGTGATCGTGCACTGGATCTGCTCGCGCAAGTCGGAATGCGTGACGCAGCCGAGCGTCCGAGCCGCGAACTTGCCTACGGCGACGTCAAGCGGGTCGAGCTCGCCATAGCTCTCGCCAACGAGCCGCGCCTCTTGCTGATGGACGAGCCCACCGCCGGGATGGCGCCGCGTGAGCGCAACGACCTCATTGCGCTCGTCAAGCGGCTGGTGGTGGAGCGTGGCATTTCAGTGCTGTTCACCGAGCATTCAATGGATGTGGTGTTCGCCTTTGCCGACCGGATCATCGTATTGGCGCGCGGGCGGCTGATCGCCGATGGCAATGCCGCTGCAATCCGCGACAACGCGCAAGTGCGCGAGGTCTACTTCGGCACCGGCAAGACCTTCGCGGGAGCGGCGCCATGAGCGAAGCAATGCTCACGGTCGAACGCTTAAGCGCCTGGTACGGCGCTGCGCGCATCCTCTATGACCTGAGCTTCGAGGTCGGCCGCGGCGAGGTGGTCGCATTGATGGGGCGCAACGGCGCCGGTAAATCCACCACCATGAAGACGATCATGGGTCTCATGGCCCAACGCCAGGGCAGAGTCCGCTTCAACGGCGAGGATATTTCAGGCCGCAAACCGTTCGAGATTGCGCGACGCGGCTTGGGCTTCACCCCAGAAGATCGCCGGATCTTTGTTGATCTGACTGTGATGGAAAACCTCGACGTCGGCCGTCAACCTGCGCGCCGCTTCGCCGACGGATCGCCAGCCCCATCCTGGACGTCGGAACAATTGTTCACACTGTTTCCCAATCTCGCCGAAATGCCCGAGCGTCTCGGTGGACGCATGAGTGGCGGAGAGCAGCAGATGCTCACTGTAGCGCGCACGCTCATGGGCAATCCACTGCTGGTGCTGCTCGACGAGCCCTCGGAGGGCGTGGCGCCACTGATCGTGGAGCAGATGGCACACGCGATCCTCAAATTGAAGAAACAGGGGCTGTCGATTTTGTTGTCAGAACAGAATATTCACTTTGCACAACTGGTGTCGGATCGTGTTTATGTATTGGAAAAGGGCCAGATTCATTGGCAGGGCTCGGTCGCAGAACTCAGCACCAACCTGGATGTGCAAAGGACTTATCTGACGGTATAGGATGGGTAATTGAACGGAAAAAAGCATGAAAACATTGCAGCGGGAAAAGCTGAAAGTCGTCGCGGCGGCCGATTCGTCAGAGCAGGGGCGCTATGTGCTCGACGAGCAGGCAGGGTTCCTTATGCGTATCGCCATGCAGCGACATACATCGATCTTTACGTCGCGCATGATCGAGGGCCTGACGCAAACCCAATTCGCTGCGCTCGCCAAACTGTATGAAGTCGGTCCGTGCTCGCAAAACTATTTGGGTCGGCTCATTTATCTAGATGCCGCGACCATAAAAGGCGTGGTTGATCGCCTGCACTTGCGTGGGTTCGTCACAGCTCTCAATGATCCGAAGGATCGCCGCCGCCGCGCCGTTGCGCTCACAGACCACGGGCGACAAGCGACCGAAGCGGCCATGCTGGTTGCCGCCGAAATAACCGCTGCGACGCTGACTCCGCTCACCGCTGATGAGCAACGGTTGATCGCAAAGTTGCTTCGCAAGCTGGGCTGAGTTCTTCGCGAATCCGGTCGACAAATCACCAAAGACCCTTCAGCCGCCCGCCGTCGAGATTGACCGACACGCCGGTTATATAGCTCGCGCGCTCGGAGCAAAGAAATACGGTAGCATTCGCGAGCTCTTCGGGTTTGCCCATCCGGCCAAGTGAGTTCTTCTTTGCCGCGACCTTGCGCGCTTCGGCCTCGGTCGCTACGCCGAATTCCTTCTTCATACCTTCGGTGTTGCGTACCCAGAGATCGGTCGCGACCCAACCTGGACAGATTGCGTTGACGAGAACATTGTCCTCACCAAATTCGGTCGACAGCGATTTGGTGAGATTGAGCAGCGCGCTGTTGGTCATGCCGCTGCCAAACATGTACGGGTCTGGCTCTTTTCCCGCGCCGCCGATCGTGTTGACGATGCGGCCCCATTTCTGGACTTTCATCATCGGATAGACGGCCCGGATCGCCCGCAGGAAGCCGAACAGCTTGGTGTCGAGCTGCGTCTTCATGTCATTATCATTGAAGGCCGCGAAGCGGCCGGAATACATCTGCCCGGCGTTGTTGACCAAAATGTCGACGCCGCCGAGCTTGTGCTTCGCGGTCTCGATCATTTTTGCAATGTCGGATTCCTTGGTCATGTCTGCGACAATGGCGTGCACTTCGCCGCCGGTGCGCTTGGCCAAATCGTCGCGCGCCTTCTCGAGCTTTTGCTGATTGCGCCCGGTAATGAGTACGCGCACGCCTTCTTCCAGAAATTGGCGGGCGGTCTCGAAGCCAATTCCACTGCTGCCGCCAGTGACGATTGCGCGGCGGCCTTTGATTCCCAAATCCATCTCACTCTCCCGTTGACGCCTCTGGCGGCAGCATAGAGTATCCATCGCGGCGGCAATGCAAGAAGAAAACGAGGGTGGAAATGCAACTTGGCCTTCAGGGCAAGGTCGCCGTGGTCACCGGAGCCTCACGTGGCATTGGCAAGGCGATCGCGCAAGCGCTGCTCGAGGAAGGATGCGTGATTGCAATCTGCAGTCGCAACGCCGAGCAGCTTGATGCCGCTGTGGCCGAATTGTCCGTAAAAGGCCGCGTGCTCGGGATCGTTACCGACGTCACCGATGAAAATGCAGTGAAGCGTTTTATTCAATCCGTGCTCAAGCAATTCGGCCGCATCGACATTCTCGTTAACAACGCCGGCACGCATCTGCGCGGCACTGTCGAAACCACGACACTCGACATCCTGGAGCGCCAATTGCGCGACAAGGTCTTCGGATTTTTCACCATGATAAAAGCGGTGCTGCCCACCATGAGGACGCAGCACGATGGTCGGATCGTCAACATCGTGGGGCAGGCGGCGCGTCATCCGCATCCCGACCGTTTTCCGTCCGGTGTCACAAATGCGGCGTTGATGGCAATGAGCAAATCGGTGGCGGACTCGGTCGCGCGTGACAACATCCGCGTCAACGCCGTGTGCCCGCAATATATTGAATCGGACCTGCTGGCCTCGCTTATTCAGAAAGAGATGCGCGAGCGCGGCGTCGATCGCGCGACTGCAGCCGCCGGCTTCACCCGCTCCAATCCTTTGGGTCGCACCGGCCGACCGGACGAGGTCGCCGACCTTGTAGCCTTCCTGGCCTCCGATTGTGCCGGTTTCGTAACCGGCAGCGCTGTCAGCATCGACGGCGGTTACCACCGCTATGTCTTCGGGTAGGGAACGATGGACCTTGGCCTGAACGGCAAGATCGCGCTGATCACGGGCGGCACCAGCGGTATCGGCCTCGCCATCGCGCAGAAGCTTGCCGCCGAAGGCTGCAGGGTCGCCATTTGCGGGCGCGACAAGAGCAAACTTAATGCGGCAGTGGCTTCGCTTGGAGCGCCGGAGGCGAAGGGTTTCGTCGCCGACATTTGCAAGGGGGACGACGTTGCGTCGCTTGTCGAAACTGTCACGAAAGCCTTCGGCGGCATTGACGTCGTTGTGAGCAATGCTGGCACGCACTTGCCTGGCCGCCTCAAGGAAGTTGCGAGTGACAGGCTGCTGCGCCATTTCCAGACCAAGATATTGGGTCCCTGGGAGTTGGCGCGCCGCGTCACGCCAGTAATGGCGGCGCGTGGCGGGGGCCGTTTTATCGTCATCATCGGCCAAGCCGGCAAAGTTCCGCAGGCGAACGCGATCGCTTCAACTATCGTCAATGCCGCGCAGCATGCCTTTGTGAAATCGCTCTCCGACGAACTCGCGCCGAGCAATATCCTCGTCAACGCGGTGTGCCCCAGCCGCATCAAAAGTCCGCTCACCGAGGCCCTCACTTTGCATAACGAAGCCTATTACGGCCGTAGCCTGGAGCAGCAGGAGACGAAATGGGGCGCCGAGGTGCCGCTCGGTCATTGGGGGACACCCGAAGATATCGCCAACGCGGTCGGTTTCCTCGCTTCGGAGCGTGCGGCTTTCATTGTCGGCGCCAATATCGACGTCGATGGCGGCCACCAACGGATGATCGTCTAGCGAGCGTGGCCATGATCGACCTGCGACGTGTCTCAAAGACCTTTCGGAAGCAGGACGAAATAGTCGACGCAGTCCGCGAGATCAGCCTGACCATCGCGCAGAAGGAAATCGTCGCCATCATCGGACCGAGCGGTTGTGGCAAGTCCACGCTGCTCAACATGATTGCGGGGCTCTACATGCCGACCGGCGGGTCTGTGGTTTATAAAGGCGCGCGCGTGTCAGATGTGAACATCCACGTCGGCTACATGACGCAGAAGGACAATCTGCTGCCTTGGCGAACAGTGCGCGACAATATCGCGTTCCCGCTCGAGCTCGCCGGCGTAGCAAAAGGCGAGCGTGCGTCGCGTGCTGATCAGGTGATTGTGCATGTGGGGCTCGACGGCTTCGCACATCGCTATCCGCACGAGCTATCGGGCGGCATGCGAAAGCGTGCGTGTCTCGCGCGCATGCTGCTCTACGGCGCGGAAACCGCGCTGCTCGACGAACCGTTCGCTGCGCTCGACGCGCAACTAAAGCTTGCGATGCACGACCTGCTGCTCAAGCTCGCCGACGAGGCGAGCCAGACTGTTGTGCTGGTCACTCATGATCTCATGGAAGCGGTTACACTCGCCGACCGCGTGCTGGTCTGTACCCGTCGTCCGGCCACGCTTGCGCTCGAGCAGCGCATCGACCTCAAGCGGCCACGCGACGTGCTCAACGTGCGCTTCACGAATGAATTCAAGGAACTTTACGACACGCTCTGGGAGCGCCTGCGCGTCGAATACCATGAGGATAGGGTATGACTGCGCCAGATACCGATGCCACGGCCGGACTCCGCGACGCTGGTGTAAATGCCGGTTTGCCCGTGTTTGGCAGCGGCTTCATGGTGATCTGCCAAGTGCTGCTCGGCCTGGTGCTTTTGTTGCTATGGCAAGGTGTGTCGGGGCCGCTGATCGACAACTTCTTCATCTCCAACCCTATCGACGTCGGGACGCGGCTGGTCGGCTGGGTCGCCGATGGCTCGCTGTTTCTGCATATTTGGGCGACCGTCTATGCCACCGTAATGGGCTTTATCGTCGGCTCCATTGGCGGCGTTGTGCTTGGCATCTGGCTCGGCGTCTCGCCTTTCACCAGTCGGCTGCTCAATCCCTATCTCAATGCGCTCAATGCACTGCCCAAGGTCGCGCTGGCACCATTGTTCGTGCTGTGGTTCGGGCTCGGCATTGAATCCAAGATCGCGCTCGCCGCCGTGCTGGTGTTGTTTCTGGTCTTTCTCAATACCTATGCTGGTGTCCGTGAGGTCGATCAGGACCTGATCGACGGGGCGAGATTGATGAAAGCGACGCGCGCACAGGTGATCGCGAAGGTGATCATTCCCTCCACGATGTCCTGGGTTTTCGCAGGGCTAAAAATCTCGGTGCCTTATGCGCTGATCGGCGCCGTGCTGGGCGAAATGATCGCGTCCAATCGCGGGCTCGGCTATCTGGTCCAATTCTCCGGCTCGCAATTCGACTCCGCCGGCGTTTTTGCGGTGCTGATAGTGATTGCACTACTTGGCGTTGCACTTAATTTCCTGGTCGAAATTGTGCAACATCGCATGGAGCAATGGCGGGTCGTGGGCCGCTGACAAGAAATAATCGGGAGGACGCGCTGTGAAATTCTTGAAGATGGTGGCCGTCGCCGCGGCAACGCTGCTTGCCGGTGTGGCGTCAGCCGAGACCGTTAAAATCACCAATATCGGCCATGGCTATTTCTCCGGCGCGCTTTACGTTGCCGTACAGGAAAAGCTGTTCCAGAAACACGGCCTGGAGCCGGAGGTGTCTTATGTGCAAGGCGGTCCACTCGCTTTGCAAGCCGTGCTCACGAAGCAGGCTGACGTCGGAATCTTGTCGTATGAACATGTGCTAACGGTAGCGGTGCAGGGCAAGCGCATCGTTTCGTTCTTCAATATCGCCAACCGCCCGGTCAACAACGTCATCGCCAGCGATAAGTTGATGGCGGGTTCGGAAAAACTCAGCGTCGCCGACAAGATCAAGAAGCTGAAAGGCCAGCGCGTTGCGATGCCCTCGGCCAACGGGTCGGGCGAGAAAATGCTGGGGGTGCTCGCGAAGAAATATGGGCTCACGCTGCCGGGCGATATCTCAACAGTGTATCTCGGCGCTGAGGCGCCTTCCTATGTTGCAGCCTTCCAAAAAGACCTGATCGACGCCGCGCTGCCATTCGAACCTGCAGGTGTGCTTGTTCAGCAGTCGGGCAAAGGAAAGATCTATCTCAATATGATGAACGGAGAGATCCCCGAATTCCACGACATCTTGTTCATGACGTTGGCCACTCATCCCGACATCATGAAGGAAAGGCCCGATATGCTTCGCAGAGTTGCGCAGGTATTCGCAGAAGCGCAGAAAATTCTGAAGGACGACCCTAAGCGCGGCATGGCAATCATGGCCAAGGAATATCCAAGCATGACAGCGGAGACCAACGCAGAGGCCTACAAGACCGTCAGCCAAATCTGGACGCGGGACGGCCACATGACGGAAGCGCAGGCGCGTGGCACCTTCGCCTATCTCCAGCCGAAGGGCACGGCCGAAGTGGATTTTCCATCGACCTTCACTAACGAGTTTTTACTGAAAAAATAAACGGGAGATTGTCAGTGTTCAGTGTAGGCGATGCCACCATCACGCGTGTCGAGGAAACCAATCTTCCGAGCTATCCGCTTCGGGACATCTTCCCGGAATTTTCCGACGCGCATATGGCTGAGCACACGTCGTGGCTGGCGCCACACCATTATGACGCCGACAAGGGCCTGATCAGGCTCGCCGTCCATAGCTGGCTATTGCAGGTCGGCGGCAAGAAAATCCTGATCGACTCCTGCTGCGGCAACAACAAAGCCAAGCCCGGCCGGCCGTTTTGGCACATGCTCAATGTGCCGTATCTCGAGCGGCTCGCTGCCGCCGGCGCGCGACCTGAGGAAATCGATCTGGTGATGTGTACGCATCTGCATCACGATCACGTCGGGTGGAACACGCAACAAAAGGACGGCAAATGGGTGCCGACATTCCCCAACGCTCGCTACGTGTTCTCAAAGCCGGACGTCGACTACTTCACCAAGATCGACGCCGATCCGAAAGAGGGACCAGCGGAGCTGGGTACCTTCCGCGAATGTGTCGTCCCGATACTCGAATATGGCCGTGCGGATCTCGTCAGCAGCGGCCCTTACCGACTCAACGACTTTATCGAGATCGATTCAGCACCCGGCCATTCGCCCGGTCACGTGTTCTTCAAGCTTGAAAGCAAAGGAAAGCGCGCCGCTTTCATCGGGGACGTCTGGCATCATTTGCTGCAGGTCTACTATCCGGAGTGGAATTTCCCGAAGAATTCTGATGCAGCACAGGCGCGGGTCAGCCGGCGCAAGGTGCTCGATTATTGTGCGTCGAGCGGCGCGTTGGTGTTTCCGGGCCACGTCGGCTTGCCATTTGCGGGTCATATCGAAGCGACGCAAAAAGGATATCGGCCAAACTTCAAACCGTGAGCGGTCAGAATCCGTAAAGCTTTGCGGGATTGTCAACGAGCGCCTTATTACGCGCGGCTCCGTCGGGAATCCAATCCAACAGCATATCAAGCATCCAGGCATCGTCTGGCACCGGCGCGCCGGGGGTTGGATGCGGCCAGTTGGTCGCCCATAGCATCCGTTCCGGCGCAGCTTTGGCCAGCGCCTTGGCGAGCTTGCCGACGTCGTCGTAGTTCGGCGGGCCGACTTTGGAGACTTCGTAAGGCGCCGATAATTTGACCCAGGTACGGCCGCCGTCGACCAGCCCTTGAAGCGTGCGAAATCCTGGGTGATCGAGCGAAACCGGTTCAAGAAATTTTCCGACGTGATCAATCACCAGCGTGCTGGTCAGCCGCTTTAGCACGGCCGCATGTTCCGGCAGATCGCGGCCGTCGAGTTGCAGTTGCACGTGCCAGCCGAATGGCGCTACGCGGGCCGACATCGTTTCGAGAATGCCCCAGGGTAGCGGCGCACCCGCCAACATGAAGAAGCGAATGCCACGGGCGCCGAGCCTGGTCAGCCGCTCGAGTTCCGCATCGCTCACGCCCTGGTCGACCACTACGATACAGCGCGCGTTCGGCCCGATAGCAGCAACGGCTTCCAGCGTGCAGCGGTTGTCCTTGCCGTATGTCGAAGGCTGCACCACCACACTTCGCTCGATGCCTAGCCGCCCGCACATCTTCCGGTAAGCCGAGACGGGCGCTGCGGGTGC
>DASSLE010000426.1:0-11756 GCA_035689725.1 Pseudolabrys sp. | reverse complement strand
AAGGCGCTGCTGCGCTCGGCGGAAGTATTGCACTACATGCAACACGCCAAGGACTACGGCCTGAAAGCCGACAACGTCGGCTATGACTCCAAGGCCGTAGTTGACCGCTCTCGCGCGGTGGCAAAACGGCTCAGCGACGGTGTCGCCTTCTTGATGAAAAAGAACAAGGTGTCGATCATCTGGGGCGAAGCCTCGATCGAAGCACCTGGCAAGGTCACAGTAAAAGCCTCAAAGAGCGAAGCGCCGAAGGGCGCGCTCGGCGCTGCCAACTATCAGGCTAAGCACATCATCATCGCCACCGGCGCGCGTCCGCGGGTGCTACCTGGTCTCGAGCCAGACAAGAAAACGATCTGGACCTATTTCGAGGCGATGGCACCCGATCGCGTGCCAAAATCGTTATTGGTCATCGGCTCTGGCGCGATCGGGATCGAGTTTGCCTCATTCTATCGCGCGCTCGGCGCCGAGGTGACTGTGGTTGAGGTGCTGCCGCAAGTTTTGCCTGTCGAAGACCATGAAATTCAGGGTTTCGCGCGTAAGAGCTTTGAGAAGCAGGGCATCAAGATTCACACGAATGCGAAGGTGATAAAGCTCGACAAGAAAAGCGACAGCGTTACCGCGACCATCGAAGAGGGCGGTAAGTCGCAGACAATTACGGTCGAGAGGGTCATCTCGGCTGTCGGGGTCGTCGGCAATATCGAAAACCTCGGCTTGGAAAAGCTGGGCGTGAAAACGGATCGCGGCATTGTCGTCGTCGATCAATTCAACAAAACGAATGTTCCGGGTATCTACGCCATCGGCGATGTCTCCGGAGCACCGATGCTTGCGCATAAGGCTGAGCACGAAGGCGTCGTTTGCATCGAGGCGATCAAGGGGCTCAACCCGCACCCGATGAATAAGCTTATGATTCCGGGCTGCACTTATTGCGCGCCGCAGATCGCTTCGGTCGGCCTCACCGAGCAGGCTGCTAAGGAAAAGAAGCTCGAAATCCGCGTTGGCCGTTTTCCCTTCATTGGCAACGGCAAGGCCATTGCGCTGGGAGAAGATCAGGGCCTGGTAAAGGTGATCTTTGACAAGAAGACCGGGCAGTTGCTCGGTGCACATATGGTCGGTGCGGAGGTCACAGAGCTTATTCAGGGCTACGTGGTCGCAATGAATCTCGAAACGACCGAAGAAGAGCTGATGCACGCGATCTTCCCGCATCCGACTCTGTCGGAAATGATGAAAGAAGCGGTGCTTGATGCTTACGGCCGCGTGCTGAATGTTTGAACACCGTGAAGGGGAATGACTGATGGCCAAATTCGCGAGCATTCTCGAAACTGTGGGCCGCACGCCGGTTGTCCGGATCAATAAACTGGCACCGAAAGGCATCAACCTGTTCGTTAAGGTCGAGGCGTTCAATCCGCTCGGCTCGGTCAAGGACCGTCTGGCATTCGGCGTAATCGAAGCTGCCGAAAAATCCGGCGAGCTCAAGCCCGGACAGACCGTGATCGAGGCGACCTCCGGCAATACCGGTATCGGCTTGGCGATGGTTTGCGCGGCGAAAGGCTACCCGCTGGTCGTCACCATGGCGGAAACTTTCAGCGTTGAGCGCCGGAAGCTGATGCGCTTCCTCGGCGCTAAGGTGGTTCTCACTCCCGCGGCGGAGCGTGGGATGGGCATGGTGAATAAGGCAATTGAACTGGCCAGGACGCATGGCTGGTTCCTGACCAGGCAATTCGAGAATGAGGCAAACCCTGACATGCACTCGCGCACGACTGCGCGTGAGATTGTCGACGATTTTAAAGGCGAGAAGCTCGACTATTGGGTGACGGGATTCGGCACCGGCGGCACGCTGAAAGGTGTTGCACGCGTACTCGCCAAGGAACGGCCGGATACCAAAATCGTGGTCTGCGAGCCGGCCGATGCGCCGATGCTCTCCAGCGGCTCCAAACAAGAGCGCAACCCTGACGGCTCGCCGGCCAAGCCCAATGCGGCATTCAAGCCGCATCCGATGCAAGGTTGGAGCCCCGACTTCATTCCGAAGATCACAGGCGACGCCGTCGACATGGGCGTGATCAGCCGCATCATTACCATTGCGGCGCCCGATGCCATGAAGTGCAGTCGCGACCTGGCCCAGAGGGAAGGCATTTTCGTCGGAATCACCGCGGGGGCGACTTTTGCTGGCGCGCTCGAGATTTGCAAAGGCGCCGCGCCTGGTTCGACTGTGCTGTGCATGTTGCCCGACACAGGTGAGCGCTATCTCTCAACCCCGCTGTTCGCCGATATTGGTGTCGATATGAACGAGGATGAGCTGAAGATTTCGAATTCGACGCCGAACCATCGGATGGCACCAAAGGCGGCCTGAGGTTCAATCGGGAGAAGTCCGTGGGTGTAATTGCCTGGATTATCGTCGGCTTGGTTGCTGGCTGGCTCGCAACTCAAATTTTGGGCGGGCGTGGCGGCTTGCTCTACAATCTCGCGGTTGGTCTTGTGGGCGCCATTGTCGGGGGCTTTCTGTTTGAAAAGCTCCGGCTGGAAGTGGTGCCGGATTTTTGGGGTAATCTAATCACCGCCACCATCGGCGCCATCGTTTTCCTGTTGATCTGGCGAGCGATCCGAAAAGCCTGATCTGCAAAGCCTTGCGAGGGCGGCGTCGCAGCCGTAAGTAGAGGCCATGGCGGTCGTCCTCGACCTTGTGAACAACCCGCGCCCGCGCCACCCGGAAAGGGCGCAAAAGCCGGATTCAGCAGTCCTGCCGAAACCCGTCTGGATTCGCGTCAAAGCGCCTGTGTCGCCCGGCTACTTCGCCACGCAAAAGATAATGCGTGAAAACGGCCTGCACACTGTGTGCGAGGAGGCCGGCTGTCCGAATATTGGTGAGTGCTGGGGGAAGAAACACGCCACCTTCATGATCATGGGCGATACATGCACGCGCGCCTGTAGCTTTTGTAATGTGAAGACCGGACTGCCGGGCGCGCTCGATCCAAACGAACCCGTCCATGTGGCGGAAGTGACCGCGAAGCTTGGTCTGGCGCACATCGTTGTCACTTCGGTCGATCGCGACGATCTTGCCGACGGCGGCGGTCGGCATTTCGCCGATACCATCCGTGCCATCCGAGAACGCTGCCCGCAAACCACCATCGAGGTACTTACACCGGACTTCCTGCGCAAGGAGGGCGCCTTGGAATTTGTGGTCGAGGCAAAGCCAGACGTTTTCAACCATAACTTGGAAACTGTACCGTCGCTTTATCTAACGGTTCGGCCAGGCGCCCGATATTTCCATTCATTGCGGCTGCTGCAGCGGGTGAAGGAGCTTGACCCGACGATGTTCACCAAGTCGGGCATTATGCTCGGCCTCGGCGAAGAGCGAAACGAAGTACTACAGGTCATGGATGACCTGCGCTCTGCCGACGTCGATTTCCTCACAGTCGGACAATATCTGCAGCCAACACGCAAGCATCACGAGGTTATGCGTTTTGTGCCTCCCGATGAGTTCAAGGCGCTCGAAACAGTTGCTTACAGCAAAGGCTTCCTAATGGTGGCGGCTTCGCCTCTTATGCGCTCGTCCCATCATGCCGGTGAGGACTTCGTGCGCCTCAAAGCGGCGCGCGCTGTCACTACCTGAGAGTCAATGCCCAAATTCTCGACGAAGCGCCGTGTCCGTCACGCTGCCACCGATATGTTCGATCTGGTTGCGGACGTCGACAAGTACCCTCAGTTCGTGCCGCTTTGCAGCGCGCTGACGGTGAAAGGGCGCTCAAATAAAGTCGACGACGTCACGATCCTAGTGGCCGACATGACAGTCGCCTACAAGATCATCCGCGAGACCTTTGCCAGCCGCGTCACGCTTGATCGGCCAAAGCTCAGGATTTTGGTTGAATATCTCAACGGTCCGTTCAAGCACATGCAGAATCGCTGGACCTTTCATCCGGTTGGTGAGGATACCTGCGACGTCGAATTTTTTATTGAGTATGAATTCAGGAGCCGCGCTCTCGCGGTGCTTATGGGGGCGATGTTCGATGCTGCGTTCCGAAAATTTGCCGCTGCGTTTGAGAAGCGGGCCGATGAGGTCTACGGACATAAGCTGGCTTAACCAGCTTATGCTGGATGATCACGCTAATCGCGACAGACATACAAGCAGCAAAAAATGGCCCCAGAGCTGATCGCTTCGGGGCCGTTGACGCGAGCCCGCCAGATCAGGTGCGCGCGCATGCGGATCTGGAAGTTGTCGAATCCGAGTTCGACCACTTGCAACCACGCATAAGCGTCGTTGCGATAGGGCACCAGGTTCTCATACAGTTTCTTGAAGCGCGGATTGGTTTTGGACAGGTCGGCGTAAATCTGTTCGCCGCATTTTAACAGGCTTCCAGAACCGGCTGCGGGAACGCGCGCTAGAGCGCGCCGCTTGACACCAGACGCTTCAGTGCCTGCGGATTGACGTAGTCGAATTTCGACAGCGTCCAAACCCAGGCGTCGTTGGACGCCGTGTTCGGGCCAGCTAACTTTTTCCCGCGAGCGGACTAGGTTCCTCTTTTTCGGCCAGCTCCCGCAGCATGACCAATGCTTGCAAAACGGATTCATGGCGTACATTGGCGCGGCCAATATCGCCGTATTTGCGATCATGGGCGATCACACGTCCGTTGCGCGACGCAGCACAGAAATAAACGAGGCCGATAGGTTTTCCAGGCACTGCCCCCGTCGGACCGGTGATGCCGGTAATCGAAACAGCGAGATCAACCGAGGCGTGCGCCAGCGCGCCTTTCACCATCTCCTCGGCGCATTCGGTACTGACCGCGCCATAGACGTCGATCGTAGCAGGCGTTACGCCCAACATCTGCTGTTTGGCCGAATTCGAGTAAGTGACGAAACCGCGATCGAGGACCAAAGATGAGCCGGGTATTTCGCTGATCGTGGCCGCGACCAGCCCGCCGGTGCATGACTCCGCCGTCGCCAGCGTCAGCTTTTTCTTCGTGCAAATATCGAGCAGCGCCTTTGCGGCATCGATTGTGGCTTGATCGAGCATCCGGTTATTCCCACGGCAGGCGTATGGTTGCCGTCGCATAAGCCGCGATGCCTTCGCCACGGCCGGTGAAGCCGAGTTTCTCGCTGGTGGTTGCCTTTACCGCAACGCGTTCGACCCCGATGCCGGCAAGTTTTGCGATACTCGCGCGCATGCGATCCCGGTGTTCTCCAATACGCGGGGCTTCACACACAATCGTGAGATCGAGATTGGCAATCCGGCCGCCGCGGGTCCGCACCCGCTCGACAGCAAAGGCAAGAAAGCGATCGGAGGAGGCGCCGCGCCATTGCGGTTCGCTCGGCGGAAAATGCGCACCGATGTCACCCTCGGCGAGTGCGCCGAGGATAGCATCTGTGAGCGCGTGCAATGCCACATCGGCATCGGAGTGGCCGGTGAGGGCTTGCCCGTGTGGAATGCGGATCCCACCGAGGGTGACGTGGTCGCCTGGGCCGAAAGCATGCACATCCAGTCCCGAGCCGGTACGCACATCGCCGAGGGCGTTAGACTGGATAACTTCCGCGCGAGCGAAATCTTCCGGTGTCGTGAGTTTTACGTTGCCGGGCTCACCCATGAATACATTCACCTTCATTCCAGCCCATTCGGCGAGCGCGGCGTCGTCGGTAAAATCATTTCGGCCCTGCATGGCGGCGCGCCGATGTGCCTCAAGTAGTGCAGGGAAGGCAAATGCTTGCGGCGTCTGTACCAGCCGGATGGAATTGCGATCGAGAGTTGCTTCAACGACGCCTGCTTCGTTGACGCGTTTGACCGTGTCGGGCACCGGTAGCGCCGGTATGGCCGCGCCGGTCTTTTCTGCCGCCTCGATTGCACGCGCAATTAAGCTCGCGCTGGCGAAGGGCCGCGCCGCGTCATGAACGAGAACAATTCCGGGCGAATGCTGTAAAAGCGCCTCAAGCCCGGCATGCACTGAAGCTTGACGGGTAGCGCCACCGAATACCGGCGAAAGCACTTTTAGATCGCCAGTCAGTGTGCGTACGAGGTCGAGATCCTCGGGCCGCACGACCGGCTGTACGAAATTGACGCTATGGGCTCCTGCGAAACTTAGCAGCGCGCGGCGAAGCATGGTCTCACCGCCCACGCGCCGGAACTGCTTGGGCAAATCGCCGCCCGCGCGCACGCCCTGACCAGCGGCCACCACGACGGCTGCAACCCGCGCCATTTTTGTTGCTCCTTTAAGCCTGCTTGCCTTTAGCGCGTTCCTGGCGTCGCGGAAACGCGCCCGCTATGGGGGCAATTCATCACAATAAACAATTTTTTTGCACTGCAGCACTTGCGCTACTTAGCAAATTGGCTAAACTATGAGCATCAAAAAGAGGCAGCCTAAATGATAGGCAATAGGTCCGTAGCCAGCAAAATCAGCGGTTTTCCGACTGCCTCAATAGTCATTGGGTCGGTTGTCGTACCGAACCGTGTCGTTTTAGCCCCAATGTCCGGCATTACCGATGCGCCATTCCGACAATTAGCCGAACGGCTCGGTGCGGGTTTGGTTGTTTCGGAGATGACCGCGTGTGCGGGTCTGGTGCAGGGGGAACGCGAGCCCTGTGTTCGCAGCGAGGGCTATGGCGTGAGGATACACGCGGTACAACTCGCCGGCTGCGAGGCTCAATGGATGGCAGAAGGCGCCCGTATCGCCGAGGCGCAGGGCGCCGACATCATCGACATCAACATGGGCTGTCCCTCCAAGCAGGTCACCAACGGAGCCTCCGGCTCGGCCCTCATGCGCGACCTCGATCACGCACTGACCCTGATCGAAGCAACAGTGTCCGCCGTGAAGGTCCCGGTCACGCTCAAGATGCGGCTGGGCTGGGATGTTTGCACAATCAACGCTGCGGAACTCGCGCAACGTGCCGAAGCTGCAGGCATCAAACTCATTACCGTCCACGGTCGTACCCGTTGTCAGTTTTATGACGGGAGGGCCGATTGGCATGCCGTGCGGAGCGTCAAGCAAGCCGTCTCGATTCCAGTCGTGGTCAACGGCGATATCCGGTCTTGCGAGGACGCCGTACAGGCATTGGTCGCTTCGGGTGCCGACGCAATCATGATCGGCCGGGCCGTTCAGGGGCGCCCCTGGTTACCGGGCCAGGTTGCGGGATATCTCACAACCGGAGCGCGCGAGCGCACGCCGCCGCTTATCGAGCAATTCGCGTTGATCGATTCGCTGTATGACGAAATGCTAAATCACCACGGATTTGCGATCGGCCGCCGCCATGCCCGTAAGCATCTCGGCTGGGCGCTCGATTCCGCCGCGGCTACCGCTGGAGCGCCGATCGAGCTGCTGAGGTGCCATCGCAGCCGCGTGCTCACCGCTGACGAACCCGCACGCGCACGTCGTCTGCTTGCCGAGGCCTATGATGACTTCGCTTGGAGGGCAGCCGCATGACGCGCGTCCAGGCTATCTCGGCGGTCGTCAATACGCCGGCTGACGCGATGCTGCATGCGCTGCCCCATCCCGTGATCATGGTGTCACCCGACGGCAAGGTCGCGGATGCCAATGTTGCTGCGGAGCAATTCTTCGAAGCGTCAACCGCAATGTTACGTCGGCACATGTTGCGTGAACTGGTGCCGTTCGGCTCTCCCTTGCTTACCCTGATTGAGCAAGTGCGGGATCGGGGTGCGGCGGTCAATGAGTACAAGGTCGACCTTGCGACTCCCCGCAACCCGGGCGAACGGCTGGTCGACCTCTACGTGGCGCCGTTGCCGGAATATCCGGAACACGTCGTGGTGATGTTGCAGGAACGCACCATCGCCGACAAGATGGATCGTCAACTCACGCATCGCGGGGCAGCACGCTCGGTCATCGCGTTAGCTGCCATGCTCGCTCACGAAATTAAAAATCCGCTGTCGGGTATTCGCGGCGCCGCGCAACTACTCGAGCAATCGGCGGGTGACGACGATCGCCCACTCACCAAACTGATCTGCGACGAGACAGATAGGATCGTGAAGCTGGTCGATCGTATGGAAGTGTTCGCGGACGAACGGCCGATCAATCGCGCGCCGGTGAATATTCATGGGATATTGGAGCACGTAAAGCGGCTGGCACAATCAGGCTTTGGACGACATATCAAGTTCGTCGAAGACTACGATCCATCCCTTCCGCCGGTTCTCGCCAATCGCGATCAGCTCGTTCAGGTGTTTCTCAATTTGCTGAAAAATGCTGCGGAGGCCATCGGCGATACTGCAACAGACGGCGAAATACAGCTTACCACCGCTTTCCGCCCTGGCGTGCGATTATTAGTGCCCGGCAGCAAAACGCGCGTGTCGTTACCGCTTGAATTTTGCGTCAAGGATAACGGTCCGGGTGTACCAGAAGACCTGATGCCGCACTTATTCGATCCCTTTGTCACGACAAAGCAAAGCGGTAGCGGGCTTGGGCTTGCGCTGGTTGCAAAGATCGTCGGAGACCATGGCGGCATTATTGAATGTGAATCGCAGCCGCGGAGAACCACATTCCGTGTGCTCATGCCCATATACAGCGGCGACGGCGAAATTACTGACGACGCACCGCCGAGTAAAAATCCGTGAGACAAGATATGCCGACGGGAAGCATTCTAGTTGCCGACGACGATGCAGCAATACGCACCGTCCTTAATCAAGCCCTCTCGCGCGCCGGCTACGAAGTGCGCTCGACCGGTAATGCCTCAACCCTATGGCGCTGGATTACTCAAGGTGACGGAGATCTGGTAATTACCGACGTCGTAATGCCTGATGAGAATGCCTTCGATCTAATTCCGCGCATCCGCAAGGCGCGTCCCAATCTGCCTATCGTCGTCATGAGTGCGCAAAACACTTTCATGACGGCAATACGCGCCTCAGAGCGCGGTGCCTACGAGTATCTGCCGAAGCCTTTCGATCTCAAGGAACTCATCGCCATTGTTGGGCGCGCGCTATCGGAGCCGAAGGAGCCGCGAGCGGCCGCCGCTAAAAACGAAGAGTTCGAAGGAATCCCATTGGTTGGTCGGTCGCCGGCAATGCAGGAAATCTATCGGGTCTTGGCCCGACTGATGCAGACCGACCTGACCGTGATGATTTCGGGCGAGTCTGGCACGGGCAAGGAATTGGTGGCGCGCGCACTGCACGACTACGGCAAACGGCGCGCGGGCACCTTCGTAGCCATCAACATGGCGGCGATTCCACGCGACCTAATTGAATCCGAATTATTTGGACACGAGAAGGGTGCCTTCACCGGCGCCAATACCCGTAGCTCCGGCCGCTTCGAGCAGGCAGAGGGCGGAACGCTTTTCCTAGATGAGATTGGCGACATGCCGATGGAGGCGCAGACGCGATTGTTGCGTGTGCTGCAGCAGGGCGAGTACACGACCGTTGGCGGGCGTACACCGATCAAGAGCGACGTGCGCATCATTGCGGCGACGAACAAGGATCTTCGGCTATTGATCCAGCAAGGCCTGTTCCGGGAAGATTTGTTCTTCAGACTTAATGTCGTGCCGCTGCGATTGCCGCCGCTGCGTGAACGCACCGAGGATATACCCGACCTCATTCGGCACTTCTTTGCACAAGCCCAGCGCGAGGGTTTGCCGCCGAAGCAGATCGACCAGGCCGCGCTCGATCGGCTTAAGCGGCATCGCTGGCCTGGCAATGTGCGCGAGCTTGAAAATTTGGCGCGCCGGCTGGCGGCGCTATATCCACAGGAGACTATTACCGCTGCTGTGATGGACGCGGAGTTGGCGCAACCGGCGCTTCCCGCCGGCACTGAGGTGGCGCATGCGGGTGACGACCTCAGCGGCGCTGTTGAACGACATCTTGCCGCCTATTTTGCAGGGTTCGAGGACGGTTTGCCGCCGGCTGGGCTGTATCATCGCATTCTGCGTGAGATCGAATATCCCTTACTGACAGCGACTTTGGCCGCTACACGAGGCAATCAGATCCGCGCTGCGGATCTGCTGGGACTAAATCGCAATACCCTGCGCAAAAAAATACGGGATCTCGATATCCAGGTTTTTCGCGGCAATAACTGACTGTGCGCTGAGCCAAATCCGGGCTTTTAGCCGCGGATTTGTCGCAATTCCGCAACATTGTTGTATAAAAGCATCAGGAAGCCTGAGCCTCCTCAAATTTTTCAACGTCTAGGGTCTATGAGCGTCGAACAGGTCGCCACCGCCGAGACCGCGCTTGCCGGCGCAACCTCGAAACGGGGGGAAACGCGCATTCTCGGCCCCATAGCGGTCGGGCTTGCCCTGCTGTCGGCTTTCGTCACGTTCATCGTTCTCGCCGACCTCACGCCGATCTCACCCACTCATTATGTCGTAGTGACGCTGCTGCTCGCGAATGCAGCGACCGTACTGCTGTTGCTCGGCATGATCGTGCGCGAGGTGTGGCAAGTAGTGCAGGCCCGCCGCACCGGACGCGCCGCGGCCCGGTTGCATGTGCGCATCGTCGGACTCTTCTCGATCATAGCAGCTGCCCCGGCGATCATGGTGGCAATCGTCGCAAGCGTTACTCTCGACCGTGGGCTTGACCGGCTGTTTTCCACGCGCACGCGATCGGCGATCGAGAACTCGCTTATCGTGGCAGAGGCATATCTGCGCGACCACGCTCAGATCGTGCGATCAGACATCATGGTTATGGCTTTCGATATCACGCGCACCAAAACGATTTTCGATCAGGATCCCGATAAGCTCCGTCAGTTTCTTACATTCCAGGCTTCGGTCCGCGGCTTGGCCGCCGCGATTGTGATCGACAAAGATCTCAAGATTGTTGCGCGCGCCGAAGTAAATGTTAATCAGACGTTCGCATTGCCGCCTCGCGACGCATTATCGCATATCACCGACAAAGAGCCGCAAATCGTTTTGTTGCCGGATGCAAACTATGTCGCGGCAATCATCAAACTTGCGCAATACGACGACTATTACCTCTATGTAACGCGACTGCTCGATCCGCGCGTCGTTCCGCAATTGCAGGCGACGCGGGAGAGCGCCACCGAATATGCCGCGCTGGAATCCAGGCGCATCGGTGTGCAGGTCGCATTTGCGTTGATGTATACCGTGATCGCGTTGATCGTCCTACTTTCGGCGGTCTGGGTCGGTTTTAATTTCGCTAACCGCCTTGTCGCGCCGATCCGTCGGCTAATCGGTGCCGCCAATGCCGTCTCCAAAGGAAATCTCTACGTACGTGTCCCGGTGCATCAGGCCGAAGGCGATCTCGCGCATCTCGGTGAAACTTTTAATCTCATGACTCAGGAATTGCGTACGCAACGTGACGACATTATGCATGCGCGCGATCTAATCGACAGCCGTCGACGTTTTACCGAGGCAGTGCTCGCCGGTGCCAGCGCCGGCGTCATCGGCGTGGATAGCGACGGGCATGTCAGCATTCTAAATCGATCAGCAGAAAAGCTGATTGGCCACGCCGAAAGCGACGCGCTCGGCCGGCCATTGACTGAAGTGCTACCTGAACTTGCGGCTACTATGGCTGCGGCACAATCAGGCGCTCCCACGCAAGATCAGATCACGATCAGCCGCAACGGTCGCGAACGCAATTTGTCCGTGCGCGTCACAAGTGAACAGTCGGGCGACGCAGATCGTGGTTACGTCGTAACGCTCGATGATATTACGGAATTGGTGGCAGCCCAGCGTACGTCGGCATGGGCGGATGTGGCTCGGCGGATTGCGCACGAGATCAAGAATCCGCTAACGCCCATTCAACTTTCGGCCGAGCGGCTGCGCCGCAAATACGGAAAAATGATCGGCGAAGATCGTGCCGTCTTCGAGCAATGCACCGATAC
>DASSLE010000425.1:0-13841 GCA_035689725.1 Pseudolabrys sp. | reverse complement strand
TGCTTTGATGAGGCGGTTGTATAGCAGCGGCGTTCTTCCGCTTCCTGCGCCAGCCTGGAAAGATTACTTTGCTTGCAGACGCCAAACGTACTCGGTCAATGCAAAAATTTTTGTACGCGCGAACATTTCGGGATCATAGAGAGGGTCAAGGTTGTAGCTCTGGAATTTGTACACTTGGCCCCAGATCGGCATATCCTGTGAGCCGTGCGCCCTTACCCGTACTGTTCCATCAATAGTCCAGTAGACACGCAAGAACGGATACACGCCGCCGTTCTTTTTAGAAAGCTCAGTGAGATTGGGCAAAACGGTACCTGCTCTGAGCCGCTGCACATAAGGTCCGTCACCCTTACCACTAGAACCATGGCATCCGGCGCAGTGCGTGTCATATTCATACTTGCCTGCATCGAAGGTTCCCGCCGTCAAGTTGCTTTCTTGCGTATGTGCCATTGTAGCAATACCGACTGCAATTGCGCTGACTGTGAATGCTCTGACTAATTTGGAATTCATTATTTCCTCCTGGCAGATGGAGGCGCGGCATAAGTTGCTAGCGAATCCAATTACCTTAATCGCTATCCGCAATGACATAGATCAATATGACGGTAAATGGCGCCGGCGTCGACGACAAGCAGACGGAGGGGCTTTCAGGAATGTCCGCTTTGTGTCAATAGCAGACATTCGCCTATTCATTCGATCACCTCATCGGCGGCGTTCAACAGGCCCGGCTGCACGGTGAGGCCGAATACGCCCCTGCCGTAAAGGATAGAAAAGCCACGTAAGCACTGACGGCCAGAATTTTTTTGATCTGCATAGCGTCCCCCCATTTTTCGCAAAGGTGTTTCAACCTTTCACCCGAGATTCCTCGGATGAACTCTGGAACGGCGTGGACGATGCCAAAAGCGGAGTTGTGACGCATCCGTATGAAGTGCGATAGTCCCCCGGAACCAGAGCACACTACCCGGCATGCTTTTTCGGTTTCACCTATGGCAAAACCCTCGAAGATTGAGCCCGTCAACATTGATCTCTACGAAAAGGCTTGGGCACATCGACCGCAAGCTCAAATAAAAAAACAATCGCGCAACAAAAAGAAGAGCCGTCGTAGGCGAAAAGCAAAGAAGTAAGCGCGTTTTTAAAAAATCGACAGAAGGCGAGACAACATGCGGGTTATTGGTTTCTTGGTTGCTTTAATTCCCTTGTTCTTCAATTCCGCATCGGCAAAAGAGAATTGGACCTATTTCAGCATTCCAAATTCTGACTTCGTCGTATCCTTACCCGGCAATCCCACACTAGTAAAAGACACAACGGATGCTAGAGGGGTGGTATCTAAGGTCTATATCTCCGAGTTGGCGAACGGTGTCGCTTTTGTCGTCGATTATTCTATTCAGCCCCGCAGTGTTGTTGCCGATACCGTGACTGCGGATCAGTTCATAGACCACGCCGTGACTAACGGGCGGCCGAAAGACTTCAAAGTGGTGAGCGATCGACGTTTCAAGTTTGGTAACGCATCAGCGACGGAGTTTGTCGCGGTAAAAGACGGCGAAAACTCAGGGATCGTCAAAATTAGGATATACGCTCGTCGCGATGATGCCGGTAGTATGCGTGCTTATCAATGTACGGTCGGTGGCCCACCGAACTCTGAAAATAGTCCGGACGCCATTCGATTTCTCGAGTCTTTTAAATTCGTTCCAAAATAGCAGCACTAATCGCGATCAAACATGCATGCTACCCCGCCGAAGCATGTCTGCTTTGTGCCAATAGCTGCCATTCTTTGGCCTGCTTTTTGCAGTTATCCGTCTGGTCATGACGAGGAAGAATGATCATGCGAGATAGCATAACGTCTCTATTATACGTGATTATTGTTGCTACCATTACCCTCTTGTACGTCGACTACGAAAATATCGAACTTCTAAAGCATCCACTTAACTCTCTGTACTCTCTGTCGGCGGCGCAAGATCAGGCAGACGAGGACTGATTCTTAGGCATATCTAGCTTGGCCGTACCCGAATCGAGTGAGTTCGCAGGTGGTCCTTATTGCTAGCAATGTCCGCTTTGGGTCAAAAGCGGACAAACCGTCCCGGGCCCTGATCTCGTTGAATTTGCCAGCGCTCGTTCAAATTTGTCATGGAAGAGCCACAAGATACCTGGGCGTACAGTGCGACTTCGCATGACGAAAAAGCTCATTTGGTCGGCGCGGCACTATTGTGCGGCGTCGTGCACGCCGAGCCAATTCTGAATGTCAAAGCGGCAGAGATCCACGAAGGCGACACGGCATACATCGCGAACAATTCTATTTGGTTTACGAACGAAGAAGATTTAGCCGTCTGGAAATGCGTCCGCCAAGTGTTCGCGCCTAAGGATGTTGAGGCGTATCAAAGCATTATTCTAGAGGTACGCCAGGCATGGCAATTCATCGCGGGACCGCTAGAAGTCAAGGTAATCAGCTACGATACTGAGCGGCACCAAATGCAGGTGAAGATGATAACCAAAGGCAGATTTGAGGGAACCGACTGGTGGGTTGATGGCGGTGAAGGAGCGCCGGTTATAACGCAGCCACCAATACTTACACCTGCTGCAACTTCCCGTTCGGGCTCAACTTATCCACGATGGCTGGGAGATTTTCAGCTACGGTCGCCAATATCTTGTCCATTGGCAAACCGAAATGTGCAGCCAACTGTTGGATCTGTTCATTGCCTAATGCGGCGCGAAGTTGATCCGCCGTGATCGGCAAATTTTTGCCATCACCAAGCCATGACGATACTTGCTTTCCAAGCCCTGACTGCTGCAGCTTATTCAGCAAGCCCTGCATATCTTTTAGGTCAGTCTTTGCAAGCGCCGCAGACAATAGAGCTGGAAGAGCAGCTGTTTCCGCCTGCCCAACCAGTCCTTTTATAGCGCCGCTAAGATTGTCGAATATCCCCATTGGGTATCTCCAATTCTATGAAAGCCGGGCTTCTTGACGACGGGACCATTTTTATCAGTTCGATACTACTTGGATGAAGTCTTCGTCGGCATCAGTGTACGGTTTGAACGCCACCTTGGTCCACCAAAGAATTTTCTGCCCCATGTCCGCTTTACCCCTAATAGCGCACAAACGCGGGTGCGGCTGGGATGTCCGCTAAGTGCCATAAGCGGACCCCGGATAAGCCGTAGACCTGCCGCGACTTTCGCTTACCGGCCTTAGCGGACATTGCGTCGCAACACGCCGCTTGCCCGCAACCTTCGGAAACGGCTACCAACAATATCTATTAGTTTGGATAGTCTTTTCTTCGGCCGTTGCGCTGACTGTCATCCGATACAAAATATAATGGGGGAGGGGACGATGAAAATCAAAATTAAAATAACAGCTGCACTGATTGCCACGTTGCCGATATTTTTAACAGCACGCGACGCTGTTGCCCAAAGCGGTTACCCAGATCGCGCGGTCAGAATGGTCGTTGGTTATCCACCAGCAGGACCGGTCGACATAATCGCACGGGTCATGAGCGACAAGCTGACCGAAATCTGGAGCCAGCCGGTGGTCGTCGAAAATGTTTCCGGCGCCGGAGGCAACATTGCGGGCGATCGCGTCGCAAAGGCAACGCCCGACGGCTACACCCTTTTGGTGGCGACGAATGCCCAGCTCGCCGTTAATCCAAGTCTCTACGACAAAATGACATACGACCCCGCCAAAGACCTGATGCCGATTTCCCAGGCGGTTTACTCGCCCAATATTCTCGTCGTCCCAAATGACATGCCCGCCAGGAATGTCCAGGAGTTGGTCGTCTATGCGCGCTCGCATACCGGCGAAAAGCTGACCTTTGCCTCCGCCGGCGTCGGAACGACGCAGCACCTCGCCGGCGAACTGTTCAAGGCGATGGCGCACATCGATATCCAGCACGTGCCTTATCGCGGCGCCGCGCCGGTCATCACGGACCTGCTGGGAGGACGCCTCACCATGTATTTCGGCGCCATCTCGCCTTTGATTCCCCTGGTGCGGGAAGGCAAGGTGCGTGCGCTGGCCGTCACGTCGGCCAAGCGCTTTGGGGCGTCGCCCGATCTGCCGACCATGATCGAGGCAGGCTTCCCAGGCTTTGTCTCGATCCTCTCGATCGGCCTGATGGCGCCGGCCGGAACGTCGCCCGCGATCATCGAGAAAATTCACCAGGACACGGTGAAAGTCCTTGCCCTGCCGGACGTGCGCAAAAAGTTGAGCGACATCGGCATGGAAGTGATCGGCAACTCGCCCGCGGAGTTTGCGACCGCGATCAAGACGGAAACACCGCAATGGGCGAAAGTCATCAAGGACGCTGCAATCAAGGCAAGCAACTAGAGAAAATTTCGTCGGGATTTAATCGGAGAGCTTTAATTACATAGGCGAACGACGCAGCAAACGTGATAGATGCGCTCATGTGAGTGCAATATTTCTGCCAATCTATGCCGCTTTTGACGATTGAAATCACACCGTAGAAACTCTAACCATGTTTCTGGTCGAATACAGCATAAACGGTCATGAAAGCGGCGCCATTTGAGTATTCCCGCGTAGCTAACGTCGACGAAGCCTGTGCGATGCTGGCGTCCGATGAGAGCGCACGCGTCATTGCGGGCGGACAGACGCTGGTCCCCATGATGGCGATGCGGTTGGCGCGCCCGACACGACTTATTGATATCAATCGCATCATTGAACTCTCCTATATCCGGTCCGACGGCGACGCGATCTCAATCGGCGCAACCACCCGGCAATGTCTGGTCGAGCGCGATGCGTTGATTGCGGCCAACCTCCCGCTGCTCGCCCGCGCGCTTCCTTTTGTCGGGCACGCCGCTACGCGCGCGCGCGGTACGATCGGGGGTTCGCTTGCCAACGCCGATCCGGCGGCAGAACTGCCGCTGATCGCTATCACTTTAGACGCAGTCTTGGCTTATCGCGTCGGGGGGCGTACCGAAGAGATCGCCGCGCGTGACTTTTACATTGGGCCCATGACCACCAGCTTGCCCAGCGATGCAATACTGACCTCGGTGCAGCTTCCCATATGGCTCGGAAAGGTTGGGGTCGGCTTCTATGAGGTGAATGCGCGACGAAGCGACTTTGCCTTTGTGGCGGCCGCAGCGCAGGTCGAACTCAATGACGACGGCAGATGCAAACGTATCGCCATCGGCGTCGGAGCCGCGACAGACTTTCCCATTCGGTTGGTGAACACCGAGGAGCAATTGAAAGGCAGCGCACTCGACGCCGCCACCGTTAAAGGTGCGGTCATCGAAGCCTTAGCCGATGTCACGCCCTTATCCGACCTACATGCCTCGGCCGAATATCGCCGCAGGGTTGCCGTCAGTCTCGCCACTCGCGCGGTTGCTGACGCACGCTCCGATGCTCTCGGAAAGAAACTCCATGCGAATTAAGCTCACCGTCAATGGCGCCGAAAACACACTCGAGGTTGAGCCACGCACTACACTGCTCGATTGCCTGCGCGATCATCTCGGTCTCAAGGGAGCGCATGCCGGTTGCGAGCACGGCGTGTGTGGCGCTTGCACCGTTCTGTTTGACGGCGTCGCCGTGCGCTCGTGCCTGATGTTTGCACCGCAAGCCGAAGGAACGCCGATTACGACAATCGAAGGCGTCACGCCTGGCCCCGGGGAGTTGTCGCCGTTGCAGGATGCCTTCTGTGAAACACACGGATTGCAGTGTGGTTACTGCACTCCGGCCATGATCCTCGTGGCGCACGCGCTGCTCGCTGACAATCCGAACCCGACGCGAGACGACATCGTCGAGGCGATCTCGGGCAATCTCTGCCGTTGCACTGGCTATGCCCAGATAGTGGAGGCAATAGCGCTCGCTGCCGATCGCATACGCGGGTCCAACCGCCCCTCGGAGCTTCGCAAGTGAGTGCTGGCCACCATCGCTTCGTGTCTACCGACCGGCGTGTGCGCGAGGACCGCCGCTTCGTCGCAGGCAAGGGCCGGTTCGTCGCTGACATCGATCTCCCTAACACCAAACATGTCGCATTGGTGACCTGCCCCTACCCCGCGGCGCGCATGATATCGATCGATAAGCGCGCCGCGCTCGCCATGCCCGGCGTTCACTATGTGCTGGACGGGCGTGAACTTGCCGCGGCCACGCTGCCGCTGATGACCGGGCTCGACACGCCGAACGTGCCGCGCCGGCCGCTGGCAGTCGACACCGCACGCTATTCTGGCGAATGGGTTGCTGCCGTGGTGGCCGACACGCGGGCGCTGGCTGAGGACGCGGCCGAAGAAATCGATATCCGCTACGAGCCCCTGCCCTTCGTGCTCGACGCCGAACAGGCGATCGAACCGGGCGCCGTGCTGGTGCATGAGGCGCACGGCTCCAACGTCCTGCTCGACAGAACCTTCGTCTGGGGTGAGGTCGAGAAGGATTTTGCCGCAAGTCCCCGCCGTCTCTCACTGCGAGTAAAATGGGGACGTTCATCGACGGTGCCGATTGAAACTTTCGGCGTGGTAGCGAGCTGGGATCCCTGGCGTGACGTGCTTGACGTCTATGCCTCGATCCAGATGCCGAAATATCCCGAGCAGATCGCCATGGCACTGCGGCTCCCGGCCTCCGCGGTACGTGTGCACTACGACGTCGACGTCGGCGGCAGTTACGGCGTCAAACGCGGCATCAAGCATTCGGTCCTGGTCGCCTATCTCACGCGCCGGCTGGGATTTCCTGTGCGGCTGGTGGAGGACCGGTTAGAGAACATGCGCGGCGGAGACGCACACGGGCCGGAGCGGCTATTTGATGTGGACGTCGCTTTCGACGACAGCGGTATCGTCCGTTCGATGAAGATGCGCGCGCTGGAGAATGTCGGCGCCTATGCCGGGCGTTCGCCGTTCCAGCTCGGAAAGCCCATCGGCGCCATCGTGGGTCCGTATAAAATCAAGAGCGTGCAGTACCGCGCGATAGCCGCAGTTACCAACAAAACCACGCAGGATGCGGTGCGTGGCTTCGGCCAGGCGCCGACCAATCTGGCGCTCGAACGCATGATGGACGAGGTCGGAAATGTGCTCGGCCTCGATCCGCTGGAGCTACGGCGGCGCAACATGATCCAGCACGAGGAATTTCCCTACACGATCCCGAGCGGAACCACCTATGACAGCGGCGATTATCACACGGTTGTCGACAAGGTGGTGGCCCACACCAGCTACCACGAGATCAAAGCCGAGCGCGATCGGCTGCGCGCTGAGGGCAAGCTCGCCGGCATCGGCGTCGCCGCCTGCCTGGAACCGAGCGGCGGCAATGCCTCGTTCGAGCCCTTGCTAAACCCCAAAAACGCCACCACGACCTGGATGGATTCTTGCCGAATCGATGTCGATCTCACGGCCGCGATCACCGCGACCATGCACACCTCCTCGGCCGGGCAAGGCCATGAGACGCTGGTTGCAACCGTGATCGGGGAAGTTGTCGGACGCGACCCGGACAGCATTCGTGTCGTGCGCGCGAATTCGCTCAATTCGCTGCCAAGCAACAGTCCGGTCGGCAGCCGCATGGCGATAATGCTCGGGGGTGCTGCTTTTCACGCGGCCCACAAGCTCAAGGCCAAGCTTGCGGCCATCGGCGCGCACGACCTCGGCATCCCGGCCGAGCACGCAGTCTACGAGCAGGGCAACGTCTATGACCGCGCGGCGCCTGATAAACGGCGCACCTGGGAAGAACTCGTCGCTATCGCCCACCGCAATTTCCACCGGTTGCCGGAAGGCTTCGAGCCCGGCCTGGCGGTCGCTCACGTCTATCAGGTGCCGACTGGCGGCACGCTGCCGACGGCGGACGGGCGCGTGCAGATGTATCCCTGCTTCTCATTCGAATTTCACCTGCTTCTGCTCTCAATCGATCCCGACCTCGGCACGCCGAGGATCGTGCGTTACCGGCTCGGCCACGACTGCGGCACGGTGATCAATCCAAAGATCGTGCGCGGCATGACCATGGGCGGCATCGCGCACGGGATCGGCGCCGCGCTGTACGAGGAGTTTGCGTATAATGAGGACGGGCAACTCATCGCCCAGACCTTCATGGACTATCTGCTGCCGTCTTCGCACGAGGTGCCGGCGGTTGAGATCATCCATCACGAAACACCATCGCCGCACACCGTGCTCGGTCAGAAGGGCTCTGGCGAATCCGGTTATCTCGGCGCGCCGGCGGCAGTCGCGAACGCGATCAACGACGCGATCAGGCCGCTCGGCATTTCCATCAACACGCTGCCGCTGAACGTGTCGAAACTCGGCGATCTGATCGCCGAGGCGCGCGCCCGCAAAGGAAACTAAATGATCATCGATTGCCACGCCCATCTGGTGCCGCCGGACCTGCTGGCCGCGATCCGCAACGATGCGGCACGGTTTCCGAATGTCCGGCAGATCGAAGATGGCGGAAGCCTTGCCTTTGCATTCGGCGGCGGCAAACCTACGCGCCCGGTGTCCAAGCCGCTGTCGGACATGCCGGCGCGGCTCGCCTGGATGTCCAAGCAGGGCATCGACCGCCAAGTCGTCGGCGGTTGGGTCGACATGTTCGGCTATGAGTTGCCTAGCGCCGAAGCTGAAGCCTGGACCCGGCTAGCCAATGATTGTTTGCTTGCTGCGACTAAGTCGGAGCCGCATTTTGTGCCGCTCGCGACCGTGCCGCTGGGCGACGGTGCGCGCGCAGCCAGCGTGCTGAAGGCGGCTATAGCCGCAGGATTTCCCGGTGCGATGATCGGCACGCTGCCGCGCGGCGTCGGCAGCACACTCGACCACGCCGATCTCGACCCGTTCTGGCAGGCGGCAGACGAGACTGGCGCGATCATCCATATTCATCCAAGCTTCGATGCCGGCGACGTACGCGTAAACGATTTCGGCCTCGCCAATGGGTTGGGCCGCATCACCGATGCCATAGTGGCAGTGGCGCGGCTAATCTGCGCGGGGCATGTCGCGAAGTACAAAAACGCCAAGATTTTTGCGCCGATGGGCGCCGCCGCTCTGCCCTTCGTGCTCGGCCGCCTCAAGCGCAATGCGCAAATTACGCCCGGCATTGGCGACCCGGGCGAGGGCCTGGCGCACATCTATACCGACACCATCCTGCACGATGCACGGGTGCTAAAATTTGTGGTCGAGATAATGGGCACGGATCGCCTGATGATGGGGTCCGACATGCCGTTCCCGATTGGCGACACCGAACCGATGAAGATCATCGTCGAGGCAGGTTTGTCCAAAACGCAAATCGATTCCATCAATGGTGGACTGGCGGCGCGGCTATTCAGAATTCGATGACAAAACAAAGGGCCAAAGGCCCAAAGAGCTGAACAATGACTTGGAGGAGGAACAGAATGACAACGATCCTGCGATCGGTGTTGAGCACCATCGCCGCGCTCGCACTCACAGCGTTCGCAATATCTGCCCCTGCCGCCGCGCAAGGGCCGGCGAAAGTCACCATCGTGGTGTTCGGCTTTCCATCGCTTGGCGCCTTCATGCCGCCGGTGATCAAGGCGCAGAAGCTCGACACCGCGCACGGGCTCGATATGGAGTTCGTCGAGCGCCCGCCGGACGCCTACACGACGCAGTTCAACTCCGGTGAGTTCAAGGTCGGCGGCAGCGCCGCCGTGCTCACGGTTGGTCTCGCCGACGCCCGCGGCGTCAAGGTGAAGTATCTGTTCAACCTGTTCGATTTCTGGGGCACCGTCGTCACCTCGCGGCCCGAGGTCAAGTCGGTTAAAGACCTCGAGGGCAGGCAGCTCGCTGCCGCCAGTTCGACGACTAATTTCGTAATGTTCGAATTCTTCGCCAAGAAGCTCGGGATGGACCCGTCGAAAGTACAGGTCGTCAACACCGCTCCACCGGGTCTCGTCGGCTACGCGCTGGCCGATCGCGCCGACGCCATCCAGCTCTGGGAGCCCGCTTATACGCTACTGAAGTCCAAGAAACCCTCGATTCAGACGCTCGATACCCAAATAACCAAGACCTGGATGAGCTTCGCCGGCGGCGAGCGCATCCCCTATCTCGGCGTCGCCGCGCACAGCGACTGGATCGAGCAGAACCACGCTTTGATCCCCAAGCTCTACGCGACCTACAAGGAGGCAGCCGAGTTCATCGCCAAGCATCCGGAGGAAGCGGCCGCCCTGATCGCACCGAAATCGACGCCGGAGGACCGCGCTGCGCTGGTCTCGCTGATCAAGGCCAACGATCGGCTCGGCATGAGCGTGGTGCCGGCGGGCGAGGTCGCCAAGCAGATCGACGCAGTCTACAAGGCCGGCGTCGACGTCGGCTATTTCAAGTCGCTGCCGTCGAACGACACCATCTACGTCAAGCCGATGAAATGACCAACTCGCGCACCATGCGCGTTCTGCAAGCCGCCACCGGCATGATCGTGCTGGCGGCGGGCTGGCAGATTCTGTCGATGGTGTTTCCGCACTATCTGTTCCCGCCGGTGCCGGAGATCATTTCCCGCACCATCGAGGTCCTAATCACGGGATCCCTTTTGATCGACGTACTGCTCACCGCCGGCCGAATTTTCGGCGGACTGTTCGGTGCCTTCATCCTCGGCGGCATTCTGGCGATGATCATCGGCCAGTCGAGAACCGCGGAGAATTTCATCGCGCCGGTGTTAACTTTCATCCAGGGCATTCCGGCGCTGTCTTGGGTGGTGTTCGCCATCATCTGGTTCCACGGCATCGAATTCCGTGTGCTGTTCATCATGGTAATGACGACGCTGCCCGCCTTCGCGTTTCAGATTCTCGACGCCTTCCGCTCGATGTCGATGGACCTGTTCGAGATGACCATGGCGTTCCGGCCTTCCCGCTGGACGCTGTTCCGTTTTCTAATCGTTCCGACCATCGTGCCTGGCATTCTCACGGCGTGGAAAGTTAATCTCGGCAATGCCGCCCGCGTCGTGGTGGTGGCAGAGCTGGTCGGCGCCACCGGCGGCGTCGGCTACCAGCTACTGCGGCAACAGCAATTGTTCGACATGGCCGGCGCCATGGCCTGGACCCTGCAGCTCGTGCTGTTCGTGTTAGTGGTGCAGCAGACTATCACAGCGATCGAGAACTGGGCCTTGCGCTATCGCGCGGTGTCCGAACGGGCCATGTAGGCACATGTCCGATTCGGTCATTCGCTTTACAGACGTGACAAAGATTTTCCGCCGCCCAGACGGACGCGGCGATTTTGTCGCTGTCGACAGACTGTCGTTCGAGATCGCCAAAGGCGAGATCGTCGCCGTCCTTGGCAAAACCGGCTGCGGCAAGTCCACGATGTTCAACATCGTGGCTGGATTGATCGAGCCAAGTTCTGGCGAGGCGAAAGTGATCGGGCACGATCCGTTCAGAGAATTCGCCTTCTTTCGCGGCAAGATCGGCATCGTATTCCAGAACGACCGCCTGATGCCCTGGCGCAGCGCGCTCGACAATGTGCGGCTGGGTTTGCAGATCCTCGACACCGATCCGACGCAGGCCGATGACACCGCGCGGGCGTGGCTTAGGCGGCTCGGCCTTGCCGGCCACGAGAATGACTATCCGCACGCGCTGTCCGGCGGCATGCGCCAGCGGGTGTCGATCGCGCGGGCGTTTGCGGTCGATCCGGAAATCCTGTTATGCGACGAGCCTTTCTCATCTCTCGATGAGATGACCGCACGTGATCTGCGTGCTGAATTCGTTCGTCTGGTGCGGCAGAGCAACAAGACCGCCGTATTTATCACCCACCAGATCAACGAGGCGATGGAAATCGGCGACCGTGTACTGGTATTTCACCAGCCTGCGCGCATCGCTTATGAAGCGAAGCTCGGCGCGGCGGTGACTGAAGATGCCCGGCGCACTATGAACGAGGACATCATGCGCGTACTGGCGGTGGAGCATCCGCGACAGGCATTGGGCGCGTGAAGACAATCAATGCACGCATCATTTGGTACTCAGCAAACTTCGCCAATTCATGGGGCAACCGTTCCGTAATTTGATCGTCGTCGGCCAGGGCGCCGCAGGACTCGCGGCCGCGCTGGCTGCCGCCGGAATGGCGCGCGTCCGTAGTTGGCCGATCGCAGTAACGCTTGCAGAAAAGGCTGCCGAAAGCGAAGCCGGCGGCAATACTCGCTGGTCGCCCTCATACATGCGCATGGCCTCGCTGTCGGACATGGAATCGACGTTCGTGGCTGACATGCGGGAGGCAACCGAGTGCCAAGGCGACGAGGCCTATTTTGCGCGTCTAGCGGCGGAGGCGCCCACCACGGTGAAGTGGATCGCCTCAAATGGCATCGAATTCATTCAGCCGACATATTACCTCGCTAAGGGCCCGCCCCGCATTCAGCCGTCTGGCGGCGGCCCCGCCATCATCAAGGAACTGACACGTGCGGCCCGGCAGGCAGGCGTTGCGTTTCGCTACCGCTGCCCTGTTCGTGAAATCGTAACAGACAACGGCCGTATCACCGGCCTCGCCATCGAGCAGGACGGAGCGCGCGAGATATTACCGGCGGACGCTGTCGTGCTGGCCTGTGGCGGCTTTCAGGGCAACGGCGAGATGATGCGTGCGCATTTCGGCGCCCGCGCTACGACCATGCGGTTAATTTCGCCCGGATCCCATTTCAATTCTGGTGACGGCATACGCATGGCCATGCAGCTCGGCGCCGATCTCTCGGGCGATTGGAGTGGCATGCACGCCGAACCAGTTGATGCACGCAGCAAGAATTCGGCGCCAGTAGTACTTGTCTATCCCTACGGGATCGTGATCGATAAAAACGGCCACCGTTTTTTTGACGAAGGCGGCGGCCTCGTGCATCAAACTTGGGAGTGGTTCGCTCGAGACGTTCACTTCAACATGCCAGACTCGATTGCATATGCGATTCTCGATGCCCGACTGTTTGAGATTGAGGATTATCGGCGCGCCATCCGTTCCGAAGTGCCGCCAGTCCGCGCCAACACCCTCACTGAATTGGCGGAACTAATCGGGGTAGATGCAAGCAATCTGGCTAATACGGTCGCTACCTACAACGCCGCTTGTTTGGGTGATGCGAGTAGTTTTGACGCGACGCGCTGCGACGGGCTTGCGGCAGCAGGAACGCTCCAGCCGCCGAAGTCGAACTGGGCGCGCGCTGTCAGTATGCCGCCGTTTTTAGCTTACCCACTGGTCGGCGCCGTCGCGTACACGTTCGGCGGCGTTGCAACGGACACCCGCGCTCGCGTGCTGCGCAATAGAGCTCCGATCCCCGGCCTGTTCGCCGCGGGCGAGATTACCGGGCATTTCTATGCGACTGCGCCAAATGCGGTATCGATGCTACGCGCCTTAGTGTTTGGAAGGATCGCAGGGCACGAGGCGGTTGAAACTTTGAGACCCGGATGAATTGGACATGTCCGTTTTGGGTAAAAGCGGACGTGACGCGCTTTAACCGCGATGTCCGCTGTCACCCCGACAGCTGCAGCGACCTCCGAATGAGGCCGCACGACCCCGCACGGGCTTGAAAAGCTAGTGATTTCAACATAAGTCAGCTGTCCATTGGCGCACCATGCCAAATCAGATAGCATACGCGTCTTCCCATAGTCTTCCCAGGAAGGGGCTCGAGATGAAGCTCACACAGGCGACCGTCGCCACGATCAAGCTGCCGAGCAACCGGAGCGAGACGATCGTCTTCGACGACGACTTGCCAGGTTTCGGATTGCGGATCCGCGCCGGCGGCGCCCGCACCTGGATCTTCCAGTTCAAGCTCGGCGCCCAACATCGCCGCATCACGCTCGGCAATGCCGCGGCTCTCACCGTGACGCAGGCGCGTAAGACGGCCACCGAGTTGCATGCGATGGTCCGTTTGGGACGCGACCCCGCCGGCGAGAAGGCCGAAGGCCGGGCCCGCATGATCGAGACGATGGGCGCCGCCGGCGCGGATCCGCAATCCGAAACCTGGCAAGTCGTCG
>DASSLE010000424.1:0-7840 GCA_035689725.1 Pseudolabrys sp. | reverse complement strand
CCATTGGATTTTGCTGTCCCACGGGCTTTCGTTCGTTCATTGTTCAACCCCAACTTCCGAGGCCCGGGGTGGGCGCCGGTGGCCCCCTTGGTTCTGTTCAAAACACGTGACGTGGCAGATAGTTCCTGCAAGAACGGAACTTTTTTGCGGCACTCACGTTGGCGCGCTACGGGCTGATCGGAGACCGGGGTGGGACTTCAATCGGCGGCGTTAATTCGGGAGGGATTCTTGTCGACATCACAAGCAGTTGCTCAACATTTGCCTTATCTTCGGCGTTACGCACGGGCTCTTTCGGGCAGCCAGGCCTCTGGCGACGCTTATGTGGCAGCCACCCTTGAGGCATTAGTCCAGGATCCAAAGGTCCTGGATGCTAGTCTTTCCACCCGAATAGCGCTCTATCGGCTATTCACGAAAATTTGGAATTCAGTTGCGCTCAACGGCAAATCATCCGGAGGAAGCACGAGCCAGCCGGTTGAGCGTCATCTCGCTCAGATCCCTCCGAAACCGCGCCAGGCCTTCCTGCTGGTCGCTCTCGAAGGCTTGTCCGAAGATGATGCCGCCAAGGTTCTGGATATCGATGCTCCGACGTTGCGCGGTCTTGTCGAGGAATCCGGCCGCGAGCTCGCAGCTGAGATCGCCACTGACGTCCTGATTATAGAGGATGAAAACTTCATCGCGCTCGATCTCGAAGGATTGGTGGAAAGCCTTGGCCACCGCGTGCTTGGCGTTGCGCGCACGCATGCCGAGGCAGTAGCACTTGCCAAGGCTAAGCGGCCCGGGATCATTCTTGCCGACATACAGCTTGCGGATGGCAGTTCCGGTCTGGATGCAGTGAATGAAGTGCTGCGATCTTTTGAAGTGCCGGTCATTTTCATCACCGCCTATCCGGAACGCTTTTTGACTGGCGAACGACCAGAGCCGGCCTTCCTGATCGCCAAGCCGTTCCAACCTTCCACTGTGTCAGCAGTGCTAAGCCAAGCCTTATTCTTCGAGCGCAACGCCAGGCGGCGCGAGCGGCGCGCTAGCTGAGCGGCTTCAACAAGCACACAAGCTGCGCTCGCACTCGCTGGCCAGCCTTAGCAGTGCTCCGCTGGTCCATGCCCGCGAGTGACAGCCATTCGCCCGAGTAGTGCAACAGTTTGCGTTAAATTCGCTTGTAGCCGTCAGCTTCTCATTGCTGCGCCAGCCCAAGAGGCTGTCAGTGCCGAGCGGGCGTGTGTCCATCACTTGGAGTCGACGTGGGAGCATGGGCGACGGCAGCATGGTTAGCGAGCGCAACCTGGCGCGCGCTCGACGCTGACTTGAAGTTGCATTTGATCCAAACGGGCTGCATTGCCACATCGTCATTCGCGCAAGCCAGCTCCTCGCCACGCGCTGAGTGCAGCTGGAACATAAGTCATCTTCCGCCGTTTTGAATCACGCTCACTAAATGCGTCAGTGATTCCGCGCATCGTGGGCACGATGGAGAGCGGTGATGCGCAAATTCGTTTCATACATCTTTGCGGGCAGCGCGGTGGTGCTGGCGATGGACGTAATTACCCCGCCGGTAGGCCTTGGTTTGGCTCTTATGGGGTGGCCCGAAGTTGCCGGAAACGCGACGCCTCAGATTGTCGACCGAACTCACAAGGGTGACCGATTGCAGGCGCCGATGGCGAATGACAGGCGAAGGACGCCGCCCAGCGCGCCACCAGTGTTGATTGGGTGCGAACCGGTTTTCAGCGCGCTATCCAGCGGCGCACGCGCCAATTTCCCCGGCCGCTGCATTGCTCAACAAACAATGACTGACGCGGCCGCGGGGTAAAGGCAGGACAATGGAACTTGTTGTTCCGCCGTACGTTTACAGGCCGTCATTCATTGGAAATGTAGTTTCACATGCATAGGCCGTTAAGCGTTCTCGCCGCCCTGGCGGTCATCGCGGCGGTAGCGTCACCCGTACCGACAATGGCACAGGCCGAAAGAGTGAAGGCCGGAACGCTGGCTTGCGATATTTCCGGCGGTATTGGCTTGATCATCACATCGCACAAGGACGTGACCTGCATGTTCACGCCGTCCCAGCTGGGACCGCGTGAAGTCTACGTCGGCGGGATCAGCAAATTCGGTCTCGACATTGGCGCCACCGCCGGAGGTGAGATGGTATGGGCGGTTTACGCGCCGACCACCCGCCGCTTTGGTGCGCTGGCGGGAAATTACAGCGGCGCGACCGCCGAGGCGACGGTCGGGGCCGGCCTCGGCGCCAATGTTCTTGTCGGAGGTTCGAATCGAACCGTAGCGTTGCAGCCGGTCTCAGTGCAGGGCCAGGCGGGCCTCAATGTAGCCGCCGGTGTGGCTGAGCTTACCTTGCGCCCGGCGCGCTAACGCGCTCCTCTATCTCAAAAGAAACATGGCCGCTCTGCGCATTAGGGCGGCCATTTGATTGATGCGCACAATGTTAGCCGAAGGTGAACGCGTCGTGGTAAGCGCCTTGCACTTGGCCTCCCGGCACGGGGCCGCCGCCAGGTACGTGCACCATGTTGCCGATGGCGGCGCAGGTCGCGCCGTGCAAACCGTGGCGCGGGATTACCATCGGTGTGAGCTGCTCCCAGGTATCGGTCTTCGGATCGTAGGCCTCGTTGGTGCCGAATACTTTGCCAGTAGCCTCGCCGCCGAATACGACGATCTTACCGTTGATATAGACGCATGACGGACCACTGCGCGGCGTAGGCAACGGCGCCCGGAACGTCCACGCATCGCTCTTGGGGTCGTAGACGGCATTGAGACCGGTATTGAAATCATAGGAATCCATGCGGCCGGCGATAGCGTGAATTTTTCCATCGACGACCGCGACACCCATGTGGTCGCGCTGCCCGACGAAGGGCTGCGTGCCGGTCGAGCCACGCATGCCGGCGAGGATCGTATATTTGTCGGTCGCCGGATCGTAAATCTCGTGCCATTCCACTGAGCGCACATCGCGTCCGCCGAGCAGGTGGATCTTGCCATCGAGCACGATCGCTGACATTGCGCCGCGCGGCCGGGAGAGGCCTGCGATCGGTGCCCACTGGTCGGTCGTGGTATCGTAGACGAAGCACTTGGAATGCGGGCAGCGGTTCTGTTCGATGAAGCCACCGAACGTATAAATTTTCGAGCCAATTGAGACACCGGCTACGTGATTGCATGGCAGCGGGAAGGGCGCCTTCAGCGACCAGATACCATCCTTCGGATCGAACACTTGGTGGAAATTCTGGTCGACGCGATGTTTTGCGTAGCCGGCGACAGAGTGGATCTTCCCCTGGCATTCAATAACAGCGTGCTCTCCGGTTGGGATCGGCATTCGCGGCTGTTGGATCCACTTGCCGGGATTGGCGGCCTTGGGCGCGACGCTGGTCATGTAGCGCTGTTTTTCGACGGTTTTGGGAATGTCGGTGATTGATTTGTCGTTCAAACCGAGAAAGAGCGGAAGTTCCTGTTCTGCTGCCATGGTTGACCTCAACTGGCATAGTTCGGGACAGCGTCCCGCAATATTTTGCGCGTGAGCTCTACGCCCTCTCGTGCGACATCATAGGGCGAGCGGGCCCATTGTTCAGGATTGGGCGCTTCGTAACTCAGGTAGCCGGTATAGCCCTTTTCCGCCAAAAGCCCGAGCATTTCGCGCCATTTCACCACGCCTTTGCCGGGTGGTAGGCGGTCAGTCGGCCGCCGCACCCCGGTAACTGGGTTCGGTGATAGGTCGCTGTATTGGAAGCAATAGATTTTGTCGGCCGGCACACCTTCAAAACCGCGACCGCCAGCGCCGCTGCGTGTGAAATGATATGCGTCGATCAGGTAACCGCAATTCGGCTTGTCGGCGCCTTCGATTAGCTCGGTCAGGACGCCTAAGCTATTGAGCACGTCGTGCTGTGAATTGAATTCGATCGCAAGCTTCAATTTATATTCAGCGGCGATATCCCCGGCATCCCTAAGATACTTGATGGCGTCCTTGATTGGGCCGTTCACCTGGCCTGGCGCGCTCATTAACATGTCGCAGCCAAGCGCCGCGGCATTCTCGCAAGATTCGCGAAACACGCGGAACAGCCGCCTGCTCTCATCGCCTGTAGCGAACAGCCAGCCATATTCGACTCCGAGCACGCCACAAGGGATGCCGCTTTTCTTAATGAGGCTGAGCACCTGAGTAGCGCTCAGGCCAGCGTCGAAGCATCGCTTAAAATCAGTTCGGCGCAGCTCGACTGCGTCATAACCCGCTTGTTTGGCGGCATCGAGAGCAGTGGCAAGCGGCGTCGTGTCGATCGTCCACATATGCAGGGCAAGGCGCCCAAACTTTTGAGACATTCCTTCAGCGCTCCGTTTTTTTTCGCTATTTGCCTTCGTATTGCAGGATGTAGAGGCCTGCATTGGTATCCGTGAGATACATAACTCCGTTGCTATCGACGAACACGTCGCAGGACTGGATCACCTTGGCGGGATTAGGCCGTTGGTCGACGATTCTTTCGGGCGCCGACGGGACGAAATAACCGATTTCCTTCGGTTGGAACGGGTCGCGGATATCGTAAATCCGCAATCCGGCATTGTGATAGGTGGCAAAAACCAGATCCTCATTTTGCATCGAGCCTGGCCGGTTCTCATGCAAATTGTGCGGCCCAAATTTTGCACCTTTGGCACAAAAATCTTCTTCCGCGGGCGTCGGTAGCGTCGCAATTGAAATTGGATTTGATGGTTCGCGAACATCGATTAGCCAAGTATAGGCCAGCCCGTTAGCGCAATTCGCCGAGGTTGCCTCGTCGGCCAACACGAGAAGCTTGCGTTTGGCCAGCGGCAGCGGCGTATGCGCACCTCCGGCGAAAGGCGGCGCGTAGTTGCGGTGGCTTATAAGTTTCGGATTTGGCGGGTCGCTCAAATCATGAATGGTGAAGCCACCATCGCGCCAGGCCGCATAACCAAGATTTCCAGCGCTGATGAGATGATGTAGCGCCGTGCGCTTGCCAAACGACGCCGGCGGTGTCTCACCGCCAGCGCGGTTCATACCAGGAAGCCACCAACGTCCGGCCAGTCTTGGTTGAGCGGGGTTTGAGACATCGATCACCGCTAAAGCGTGGTCGATGAACCCTTCGAAGTGTACCGATACATAAGCATAGCGTCCGCCAACCCACCAGATCCGATGCGCCCCGAAGCCGGGCATGGCCAAGAACGTGATTTCGCGCGGGCTTGCCGGTTTCGACACATCGAAAATGCGCAGGCCTGCCGCAAACGCCTGTTCGGTCTGTACCGAATCGATCAGTGACTTTGCGTAGTAATCTTGCTGGGTTGCGTACTGCTGCATGGCCCAGATATTGGGGCCGTTGACGGCGAGCAGGATGTTGCCGTGGATTTGCAAATGGTGTGACCGCGTGTTTTTCGGAGCGGCCACGAAAGCCACAGTTTTTGGATGGAGTGGGTCGCGCACATCCACGACCGAATATCCGCCGCTGAACATATGCCCGACAAAAGCGTGCCCTTGATGCAGGATAACCTGCACGCCATCGGGCCTACCGCCCTGATCGCTGCGTGCTAGAAAGCGGACGTTCTTGGCTGACGCTGCACTCATCTGCGAAACCGGTCAATTCACGCCGAGGCCCGGCCGGCGTGCGTGCCGGGCCGGGCCCCGCAATACTTTACGCCCGCGGCCCGATTAGCCGGTCGGCGGAGCAATCTCGTCCAGGCCCTTCTGCCGTGCTTCCGGGCCCATCTGCGTGACCGAGAACGCGGCAATCAGCAGAACGACGGCCAGACATACGAATACGGTGGTGAGTCCGTATCCGGTCTGGATCCACAGGATCGTGGGCACAATGAAAGCGGTCGCAAGACGACCGACCCCGGCCGCCCAGCCAAAGCCCGATGCCCGCGCATTGGTTGGAAAAACTTCCGACGCGAAAATTTGCATCGAGTTACCGGCAACCTGCACGAAGAAGATCATGATGAAGCCGGCGACCAGAAGCTGAGTATCGCTCGCCGCGTTCGCAAACACAATCGCCATCAATCCTGCCGCGATGAAGGCGCAGACTGACGTGATCTTCCGTCCGAACTTGTCAAGCGCATACATCATGAACAGGCTTGCGCACGGCACCGCCAACGTCATGCCAAAGGTGTAGGTAAGCGATTTAGTGATAGTGAAGCCCTTGGCCGTCATGATGTTGGGTAACCACGTGCCCAATCCGATCGCGACGCCAAAGAACGCCGAGAAGCAGATCATGCCGGCGATCAACCGCTTCGGGAACATCTTGAATACGAGCATAAATGGATCGGTCTTGGAGTCGCTCGCAGCGCTGGTTGTGAGTTGTTCCTTCGGCCCTGCTATCCCCATTCGGGCGAGAACATCGAGCGCCTCTTTGCCCCTGCCATGGGTCGCGAGATAGCGCGGAGACTCCGGCAGCCAGAAGCGGAGCAGCCAGACGACCAGCGCGCCGATGCCGATGACGATCCACACGCCACGCCAACCGATCGAATCGCGGAAGAACAGCGTAAACAATGAGGCGATCGGCCACACGCAGGCGCCGCCGATGAAGTGCACTATCGCGAGGATACGTCCGCGGATTGCTTTCGGCGAATACTCGCCGGCATAGGCGAAGGCGAGCGGCTGCTCGCCGCCGAGGCCGAGTCCGGCGATGAAGCGACACACCATCAGCCAAAATACCGTGGGCGCCAACGCGCCGAGGATGGTGAAAACACCGAAGAGCAGCAAGTTGAACTGGTAGACCGTCTTGCGTCCCCAACGGTCACTGAATTCACCTTGACCCGCCGCGCCGATGAACATGCCAAAGACTGTCGCGCTGCCTACGAGTGCAGCTTCCGGTCCAGTCGCGAACTTCGCCGCCAGCATGTCCGGGATTAGCGAGCCCAGCACGATCAGATCGATGACGTCGAAGAAGTAACCGGCCGCGATAAGCGAGACTACCTTGATGTGGAGCGGCGAGATTTTTGCATCGTCCAATGCTTTGCCGACGAATCCCTCTATGGTTTGAGCCACAGTGTTTTCCTCCCCATTTCCGTTTTTTCAGTCACCCAGCCGTCGTTAGGATGAGCCACAATTCGGTTGTTGGCCAGTCCAATTGCGAGCGTGTGGCCAACCCGCAACCGGATTGGTCTTTTTCAATTTCGGGTAATGAAAACGAATGCTGTGGCTGGCGTGCAGATTCTGCCCGGTTTCCCTGCTAACAGGGAATCTTACAGGGAATTTTGTAAAATCGCGACTTCGGGAGCGTCGGAGATGGCAAATAAATGGCGCCATTACAGGGCTTACGATGCGAATTCCCTACTCGACTCGGCCGGAATCGAAATCGCTGCCGGATAAGATCTTCGGCACAAAGCGTCTCTAGGGAATGTCCGCTATTACCCGAAAGCGGACATTGATCGCGGGCGCCGGAATGCCCGCTTTGTGCCAAAAGAGGAATTGTAAAACAGGCTCGTAGCGAGACAACGCCTTGAATTTTTTGCGGCTTTCGAGGCTACACGTGGGCGCGATTGGTAGCGCTCTTCTGGTTTATACCAACCGGTCCGCGAAATTCACCCGACGTGTGATCGGCGCGCTACAGTCTTTCCGCGGGGCAAAGCGGACATCGCATCGGGCTTGTCGCCATGTCCGCTAGTGACATACCTGCGACACTGGCGGGTATCTAGAGTGGCCAGCAATCCCGGGATCGCCATTGCGCCGCGATATTCCACGCGATGAAATAAAGAGGGCCGCCACGCGTTCTGACCAAACGGCGGGTAAGCCTTATAAAAAAACAAAACATCTGTATGATAATTCGGCGGGCTGAAGGTGTTTCATGAGTCTTCGTCGTCGGCTCTCCGTGCTTGTCGCGATCGCCTTGGTGCCGTCGTTACTGCTATCAGC
>DASSLE010000423.1:0-2288 GCA_035689725.1 Pseudolabrys sp. | reverse complement strand
GCCTCTGCCGTGTGCCTTTCGTTTGCCGTGACGACAAGGCTGGCAAGCCGGCCGAACGGCGGGTAGCCCGTGCGCTCGCGCTGCTCGATCTCATTTTTGTAGAACGCCTCGCGATCGCCAGAAATCAGCGCGCGCATTACGGGGTGCTCGGGCTGGTGCGTTTGCAAATAGCCAAGGCCACGCCCCTCCTCGCGGCCCGCGCGGCCGACCACCTGATGCAGTAATTGGAAGGTGCGCTCCGCCGCACGCGGATCGCCATTGCCCAGACCGAGATCAGCATCGACGATGCCGACCAGATTCAGTTTGGGAAAGTGATGACCTTTGGCAACGAGCTGTGTGCCGATGATGAGATCGAAACGTCCTTCCGCAACGTCGTCGAGTTCCTGGCGAAGGCGCTCGATCGACTCGACCAGATCGCTCGATAGCACCAGGATGCGCGCCTGCGGAAAAAGCTCGCCCGCTTCTTGTTCAAGTCTTTCGACGCCGGGGCCGACGGCGGCAAAGCTATCGGTGGCGTGGCAATTCGGGCATTCCGCCGGCGGCGGCATCGCGAAGCCGCAGTGATGGCAGACGAGTCGCCGTTTGAAGCGATGATCCACTAGCCAGGCGTCGCAATTCGGACACTGCAGACGGAAACCACACGCTCTGCACAGCGTCAGCGGCGCATAGCCACGGCGATTGAGAAATAGCAGCGCCTGCTCACCGCGGGTGAACGCCACCGCCACCGCTTCAGCAAGCCGCGGCGAAATGAACCGCCCGCGCGGCGGGCCCTCGCGACGCATATCGATCGCCTCAATCGACGGAAGATGCGCACCGCCAAAGCGCTCCGGCAAGTGAACGTGCCAGTAGCGACCGCGGCGCGCGTTGACATCCGATTCGACCGAAGGTGTCGCCGAAGCAAGAACCACAGGGATTTTAGCAATCGAGCCACGCACCACCGCCATGTCGCGGGCGTGGTAGTGCGCGCCATCCTCCTGCTTGTAGGCGGGATCGTGCTCTTCATCGACGACAATGAGCCCAAGATCGGCATAAGGCAGAAAAAGCGCGGAGCGCGCGCCGACCACCACCGGCACCTCGTTCGCCGATACAGCCGCCCAGGTGCGTGCGCGCTTGCGGGGTGAAAGTTGCGAATGCCATTCGGCCGGACGGACGCCGAAGCGCTCGGAAAAACGATCCAGGAATTGCGCGGTGAGCACGATTTCCGGCATCAGGATCAGGGTCTGTCGCTTGCGCCGGATATTTTCGGCCACGGCCTCGAAGTAGACTTCCGTTTTGCCCGAACCTGTGACGCCGTCGAGTAAAGTAACGGTGTAGCCGCCTTGCGCGACTGTTGTGCGTAGCGTATCGGCGGCGGCGAGTTGGGCGAGCGAGAATTCTGGCTTGTGGAAATCAGGGTCTGGCTGTGAAACCACCGGCTCAGGCGGCAGTACGACTGTTTCCAGCGTGCCTTCGTCGATAAGTCCGTCGATCACACCAACGCTGACGCCCGCTTGCTGCGCTCCCTCTCCCTTCGAACGCGTGAGTCCGTCGGAGAAAAGTCGGAGCACGCGCGCGCGCGCTGCTGTCATGCGTTGTGGCGCGAGGCCAGCGAGCCGTACACCAACGCGCTCGCGCCCGGGGCCAAGATGCTCGCCCATGCGCAGGGCCATGCGCAGCACCATGCCGCGCGAGGCGAGCGTGTAGCCCGAGACCCAATCGACGAACTGGCGGAGCTCGGCTTTCAGCGGTGGCACGTCGAGTTTTTCGTCGACATTCTTCAGGCGGTTGTGCAGGCGCGGATTTGGGTTGGGATTGTGGGCCCAGACGACGCCCATACATTCACGCGCGCCCAGTGGGACCGCCACCAGATCGCCGGGCGCGAGCTCAAGACCCGCTGGCACACGATAGGAATAGGCCTGGTCGAGCGCGACCGGCACCAGAATGTCGACAACCCTGTTCATGGGTTTATTCACTCGCGCATATTCTTTTCCGAAAACCGGTACCCACCCTCGGATCAAGTCCGAGGGCAAGCTATTTCGAGATCCTGCGCATGGTCTGGCCGATTCCGGGCCCTTAAGGAAGGGTGAAGAAAGCAGTGCCACTCTCCCCCTTATGAGTGAGTTCCAAGCTAGTCCCGACGTTGCCGCCGAAATTACCCGCTGGCTGGGCTACCTCGGTAGTGAGCGGCGCATGTCGGCAAAAACGCTCGAAGCCTATCGGCGCGATGTAGCGCAGTTTCTCGCCTTTCTGACCGTACACTTGGCCGGCGCGCCTTCGCTCAAGCAACTGGCCAGGCTCACGCCCGCTGA
>DASSLE010000422.1:0-15263 GCA_035689725.1 Pseudolabrys sp. | reverse complement strand
GCTCGAGAACCGGCTGCGCTTTCCGCTTTCGATCGCGCGCGCAGTGCGCGCCGTGGTGCCGAAGACGGTGCCGCTCGGTGCGCGCATTACCGGAAGCGACTGGCGAGATGGCGGATTAACACCTGACGATGCGGTGGCGATCTCCGGGGCGCTGAAGGCCGAGGGGATTGATTTCATCTGCATCTCTTCTGGTGGTGTTGCCGCCGATATCCGCAATCCCACCGATGCGGGCTACAACGTGCCGATCGCTGCGCGAGTGAAAAAGGAGGCCGGTGTTCCCACTCGTACCGTTGGCCTGATCGTGAAGCCGGAACACGCTGAGGAAATTGTAGCCAAGGGTCAGGCCGACATGGTTTCGATCGCGCGCTGTTTCCTCGACGATCCGCATTGGGGCTGGCATGCGGCCAAGGCGCTCGGCGCCGAAGTGGCGCGGCCGCCGCAATATCAGCGTGCTGGCCCAAAGCTTTGGGCTCCAGCCGCGGCGAAGGTGTGATCTGAGCGCGGGCATGGAAAACTTCGTTTTCCTTGCAGTTTTGTTCGCCGCTGCCTGCCATGCCGGCTGGAATGCGCTGATTAAGGTCGGGCTCGACCCGCTTTCCACTACAACGCTGATCTCGATCGGGTCGGGCGTTGTCGCTTTGATGTTCCTGCCGTTGGTAGGCGTACCGGCCTGGGCCGCCTGGCCCTGGCTGATCGCATCGGTCGTCATCCACCTCGTTTATTTCGCGTCGCTGATCGAGAGCTATCGCACGGGGGATCTCGGCCAAGTATACCCGATCGCTCGGGGCTCGGCGCCGCTGATGACAGCGGCGGCTACTACGATCTTCGTCGGCGAGAGGTTGAGTCTGATAGGTTGGACCGGAATCCTTGCACTCGTGGTGGGAGTGCTATTGCTGTCAGCGCGCGGCGGCCGCGAACTTGCTGAAATCGACCGACGCGCTATCGGGTTCGCGCTCTTCACTGCACTCACCATCTGCGCCTATTCGGTGGTGGATGGCATCGGCGCGCGGCATTCCAGCAATCCGAACGCCTATTCGCTCTGGCTTTTTATCGGAATTGCGGTGGTGATGGTGCCCTATGCGCTCTACCGCGACGGTGCGGATGTAATTCCGGCAATGCAACGCTTCTGGCGGCGCGGTTTTGCAGGCGGCGCATTACAGGTTCTTTCCTATGGAATCGCGATTTGGGCGATGACGGCTGCGCCCATCGCTATTGTTGCGACCTTACGGGAAACCAGCGTACTGTTTGGGGCCGCCATTGCTGTGGTGGTGCTCAAAGAGCCGCTGCGCGCGGCGCGCATCGTTGCCGCGTTTCTGATCGTCTGCGGCTTGATCCTGATACGTTTGCAGTAACCGTTAGAGTGAGTCTCAATGGCACGCACAGGACCGTCCGAAAGATCGCCGCCAAAGGTAACATTCTCTTTCGAAACCAATTGCTTACCCGGCTCACGATAGTAGTTCGGGATGCTCGCGTTCGAGGCGCGCGAGGTCGTTTTCGGTATCGACGTCCCAGAGAGGCGGGCGCTCGGCCAATACAAGGCAATTCTCGATGATGCGCGCGCGAGTTTCAGCGAGCACCGTATTTGTGCCCCAGGCGATGCCTGCGAACAGAGCGGGCTGCTCCGAGGGTGTGCCGATCAGGACATAACCGCCGTCATCGGCGGGGATCAAGATAACGTCAGTGCCGTCGCGGAGGGCATTGGCCGCTTCGCGAAGGTGCACTTCGGTCAGCGCAGGGCAGTCGGTACCGATCACCAGCGCGGGGCCGTTACAGGCGGCTACAGCGGCGAGCATGCGCGCGCCGAGGTCGCCTTGAGGCTGCGGCTTAAGCGTGATGCGCAGGCGTGCGACCAGCTTGAGGAAAGTGCTGTGCGTGCTGTCAGGTGCGCACCACAGGGTTACAGGGCCGACATTGGCGGCGATCGCCGTCGTAGCCGCGCGCTCTGTCAGGCGCTCCTGTAGCACCGCCGCTGCATGCGCTCCGATCGTTGGAATAAGGCGAGTCTTGGCCAGCCCCGGGATTGGGGCTTTCGCCAGGATTGCAATGGAAACGGGACTATTGCTCGGCGGGGGCATAGCCATAGTGCCGTGCAAGTTGCGCCGGATCAGCACCAAAGAAATAGGCCATCCGCAACCACCACATCAGAAACACTGTGCGTAAGGTCCCATGATTTCGCCACCGACGGGCGGAGGCTGTGACACAGGCGTAAAGGCAAAGCGGGCGGCCGATGCGTTTTAGGCGCGTGGACAGCGCAACATCCTCCATCAGCTCGATCGACGGGAAACCATCGACGGCATCAAAGGCCTCGCGGGTTACGAAGAGGGCCTGATCGCCGGTAGCGATGCCCGTCCAACGCGACCGCAGATTCATCATGAACGCGATCAAAGGCAGCAACCCGCCGCGGTCAAACCGCACATCGAAACGGCCCCAAGTGCGGCCCGACCGCGCGAGCCCGTCGCATACGAGAATATCGGCGTCGTCGGGCAGCCGTGTGTCTGCGTGCAGGAACAGCAGGATTTCGCCGTGCGCAACAGCGGCGCCGGCGTTCATCTGCGCGGCGCGCCCGCGCGGAGCACTAAGCATGCGGTCGGCCAGTGGGCGGGCAAGCGCACGCGTGGCATCACCGCTTCCGCCATCAACGACAATCACCTCCGTGCCACGGCCCCGATAGGGCGAAAGCGCCGCCAGCGCTGCTTCGATGGCGGGAGCCTCATCCAGTACCGGCATGATGATCGACAACCTCGTGCCGCTCATTCCGCCGCCTCCTTCAGCGCGCCGCCGCAGCTCGAGCCTTGGCCTGCCGTGCAACCGTAGCAATGGCCTGCAACGCGGATCGGATTTCCCTCGATCGAGTCGTTGAGTAGATCCGCCAAATGCACACGCCTGCGCGTGCCGCGCGCCATCGGCAGATCGAGCATTTGGTTGAAATCGCAATCGTAGATGTAGCCTCGCCAGTCCATCGAAATCAGGCTGCGGCACATGACGCCGTCAAGATTGGCGTCGAGATGTGCATCTTGCAGTAAGCCGAGATAAGCGTCGAACTCGCCGATCTTAATTAGCGTTGCCCCAAAGCGCTGAATCGGCATGTTGGCGAGGACATAAAGCTTGTTGAACACGATGCCATATTGTTCGCCCAGCACGCGCCTGTAGTCAGTTTCGAGAGATTCCTGTGCTGGCGGCAGCGATGGTCCCTGCGGATTGTAAACGAGATTGAGCACGAGCTCCGGATCGCGACCGTAACCGAGCAAATTGAGGCGCTTGAGGCCACGGATCGAGCCGTCGAAAACACCCTTGCCGCGTTGTCGCTCGACGTTGTCTTGCAGATAGCACGGCATTGACGCCACCACCTCGACGTGTTCGCCCGCCAGAAATTCTGCGAGGTCCTCCTGGCCCCGCTGTTCCAGAATGGTGAGATTGCAACGATCCATTACCTTAACGCCCAGCGCGCGCGTTTCATGCACTAACCGACGAAAATGCGGATTGAGCTCGGGCGCGCCACCTGTAATGTCCAGGGTCGTTATTTTTTGGCAGCGAAGAAAATCCAACACCAGATCGGCGATGTTGCCCGTCATCTCCTCGTTTCGGCGAGGGCCGGCATTGACGTGGCAATGGAAGCAGGACTGGTTACAGCGATAGCCAACATTCACCTGCAGCGTTTCCAGCTTGCGGCGCCGGATCGCGGGGAAAGGAATCTTATCGAGAAGCGGAAGTGTGTCGCGCATCGGGGCCTCAGTCTGCTCAACTTGCCACGAAGCAAGTACTCGCGTCACCCCGACCGAAATGGCAGTAGGACAAATCGCCGTGAGGGGCCTGTAGATTTGACCTCGCTAGCACGGCTGTAAAAGCGAATTAACGCGAGCCAGTTTCAGGCCATATGGCGCAGATCGGGCGCGTTAACGCCGCGCGGCTGCCACTGACGCGGCCAGTAAGAAGCTCCCGGCGCGGATTAGATCGTCGAGGGAAAGTCGCGGCTTGGCCACGCCGCGCGGCCGTGTGCCACGGCCCACCGGCGGAACATGGATGAAGGCCGCAAGTCTCGGCCCATCTGATTCCACCGCCATCTCGCAAGCGCGCCAGCAAAGATAGTTGCAGAGGTAATTACCAGCGTTGCGGGACGCTGCTGCTGGCAGCCGGGCACCACGAGTAGCGGCGAGTAGCACGCGTAACGGTGTGGGGATAGCTAAGGTCGTCGGTTTGCCCAAAGCAATGGCGCCACACTGCGGCGCGCGCCCGGTCGCGTCTGGCAACAGCGTTATCGCGTTTCGAGCACGGGTTTCGACACGTATTGATTTGGCACGCGGGGCGAGCCCGAACATCAGCATTGCATCCGGCCTGTGCTGGGCGATGAGCACCGGCAGTTCGCGGTCTACAGCTTCGTAGCTGGTCGGGAAGATATGCGGGACGATCGCCGCGTCAGCGAATGCTGGCCTGCGTAATCGCGCAAGCCCTTCAACCAGCGGCCCGGTTGGATTGAATGGGGTACCCGGAAACGGTCCGAACCCAGTAACGAGAATGGTCGTGGCCATCTAGACGCCAAGCAACCGCGCGATTTCCTCGACCGCCAACGTTGGCGCGAGCTTGCCGGCGGCGACCTGAGCCTCTGCCTGTCGCAACTTCGTGCGTACGGATGCATCGGTGCGTAGCCGCGCAGTAAGCCGTTCCTCCAGCATGGTCCACATCCATTTCACTTGCTGCTCGCGTCGCCGCGCCGTCAATTCGCCGGACGCCGCCATTTTCTCTTTGTGCGCGAGAACTTGAGCCCACAATTCGTCGATGCCATTTCCGGTAAGCGCCGAATAAGTGATGACCGGCGGTGACCAGCTCGCAGATTGTGGCGTCAGGATATTGAGCGCAGCGCGATATTCCGCCGCCGCCACCTTGGCGCGCTCGATATTATCGCCATCAGCCTTGTTAACCGCGATCATATCGGCGAGTTCGACGATGCCTTTCTTTAGGCCCTGCAATTCGTCGCCGGCGCCCGGAAGCATCAGCACGAGGAAAAAGTCTGTCATGTCGGCGACCGCCGTTTCCGACTGGCCGATGCCGACAGTCTCCACCATCACCACGTCATAGCCGGCGGCCTCGCATACCAGCATGGTCTCACGTGTCTTGGCTGCGACGCCACCGAGTGTCCCGGATGACGGGGAAGGGCGGACAAATGCATGCGGATCAACGGCGAGCCGCGCCATGCGCGTTTTGTCACCGAGTATCGAGCCGCCGGTGCGGGTCGACGATGGATCGACCGCAAGCACTGCCACCTTATAGCCTTTGCTGATGAGGTAAGTACCAAGCACGTCGATTGTGGTGGATTTCCCGGCGCCGGGCGCGCCCGTGATGCCGAGGCGTACGGCCTTCCCAGTCAGCGGCAGCAATTCCTGTACCAGGTGATGTGCGGTTTTGCGATGGTCGGCGCGTTTGCTCTCGATCAGCGTGATTGTGCGCGCCAGCGTCGCACGGTCGCCAGAGCGGATGCCGCGTACGAGATCGGAAGGCGGGAGAGTGCGCGAAGCCATTGAGTCCCTAACGCGGCGGTTCTGAATCGTCGTTCGCAAGGCGGAGTACCAGGCCGCCTTCACCCTTGTGCCGTGCGGCAGTGACGCGCGCAAAGACGAACAATTGCTTTCGTATCACGACCCGGCAATGGGAACCGTCCACCCGCTTACAATTGCGCACACGGGTTGTTCTGTTGGCGTCATCTTCGTCGATCGCGATCACCTGGTAGACGCCTTCGGCCAGCTTGTGCGCGACTGCATATTCGAGGATGTTTGGGTGCTTCGACGCCGCGCTCTGTATGATATAGGAACTGGCCTCGAATGGATGCGCCGTAAAGGCGATGACGTCGCTCATGCCGCCGCCAGCGTGAACGTATCGCGCGCCGTCCCACTTGAATGACGCCTGTTCGGGCTCGTCCGCGAACCCCTTGTGCAGTGTGTAGAATTGGAGCCACAAACGCTCTCCGAATAAAGGCTTAGCGTCCAGCAAGATCGGGCCCGCGGAATCAATGCAGCCCGATAACGACAGCGCGCAAAACGCGGCTGCGACCGCGCGGACGACCAATCGTCTCACTCCGCGGCCTCTTTGCCGTGTCCGAGGCGTTTATTGAGGGTCTTGAGGAGTTTCTCGGCGGCCTCCGCGATCACCGTGCCCGGGGGAAAGATTGCCTCGGCTCCGGCCTGCATCAGCGCTTCGTAATCTTGTGGTGGTATCACGCCGCCGACCACAATCATGATGTCGTCGCGGCCTTGCTTGGTGAGTTCCACTTTCAATTCCGGCACCAGCGTCAGGTGTGCGGCGGCGAGTGAAGAGACCCCGAGAATATGCACATCGTTCTCGACCGCTTGCCGCGCAGCTTCTGCGGGCGTCGCGAACAAGGGTCCAATGTCGACGTCGAAGCCGAGATCGGCGAAGGCAGTGGCGATCACCTTCTGGCCACGGTCGTGGCCGTCCTGTCCGATCTTGGCAACCAGCAGGCGCGGACGGCGACCCTCAGCGGCCTCAAATGTCTCCACGGCGGTGCGCACACGTTCGAGGGCGCCGGTCATGCCGACCTCCCGCTTGTAAACGCCAGTGATGGCTTTGATCTCGGCGCGGTGTCGGCCGAAAACGTTTTCTAACGCCGATGAGATTTCGCCGACAGTCGCTTTCGCGCGCGCGGCGTCGATGGCAAGCGCCAGAAGATTGCCGTTGCCGCGGTCAGCAGCGCGTGTGAGTGCGTCGAGTGCCTCCTGCAAAGCGGCCGGATCGCGGTCGGCTTTCAGGCGCTGAAGCTTCTCGATCTGGCGGGCACGCACAGCGGAATTGTCGATCTTGAGCACCTCAATTGGCGCCTCGTCGGTTGGGGGGTATTTGTTGACGCCGATTACCGATTGCACGCCCGCATCGATGCGCGCCTGCGTCTTAGCGGCGGCTTCTTCGATTCGCAGCTTGGGGATGCCTGCTTCGATTGCCTTGGTCATGCCGCCGAGGGCCTCGACTTCTTCGATATGGCCCCAGGCTTTGCGTGCGAGTTCATAGGTCAAGCGCTCAACGTAATAAGAGCCGCCCCAAGGATCGACGATGCGGGTGGCGCCCGCTTCCTGTTGCAGAACGATCTGTGTATTGCGCGCGATACGGGCGGAAAAATCCGTCGGCAACGCGAGGGCTTCGTCGAGCGCGTTGGTATGCAGCGACTGGGTCTGGCCTTGGGTTGCCGCCATCGCCTCGATCATTGTGCGGGCAACATTGTTGAATACGTCTTGCGCCGCCAGCGACCAGCCTGAGGTTTGGCAATGAGTGCGTAGCGACAGTGAGCGCGCGTCCCCCGGGTTGAACGGCTTCATCAGTTTCGCCCACAGCATCCGAGCGGCGCGCAGCTTGGCGATCTCCATGAAATAGTTCATGCCGATCGCCCAGAAGAAAGAGATACGCGGCGCGAACTGATCGACGGTGAGCCCAGCCTTTAGTCCGGCGCGCACATATTCGACGCCATCAGCGAGCGTATATGCGAGCTCGAGGTCCTGCGTCGCGCCCGCTTCCTGCATGTGATAGCCGGACACCGAAATCGAATTGAATTTTGGCATCTCCGCTGAAGTGTAGGCAAAAATGTCGGAGATGATGCGCAGGCTCGGTCCGGGCGGATAGATATAGGTGTTACGCACCATGAATTCTTTAAGGATATCGTTTTGAATCGTGCCCGAGAGCTTCTCGTGCGGTACGCCCTGTTCCTCTGCTGCGACAATGTAAAGCGCGAGCACGGGCAGCACCGCGCCGTTCATGGTCATTGACACGCTCATCTGGTCGAGCGGGATGCCCGAAAACAGCGTGCGCATATCGTAAATGGAATCAATTGCGACGCCCGCCATGCCGACGTCGCCGGAAACGCGTGGGTGATCGCTGTCGTAGCCGCGGTGGGTGGCGAGATCGAAGGCTATTGAGAGGCCCTTCTGCCCCGCGGCGAGATTGCGACGATAGAAAGCGTTGGAATCCTCGGCAGTCGAGAAGCCGGCATATTGTCGGATTGTCCAGGGCTGTGCTGCATACATCGCGGGGTAGGGCCCGCGCAGGAACGGCGGCTTGCCAGGGTAAGTGTCAAGGAAATCAAGCCCGGCGAGATCGGCCTCGCCATAAAGCGGCTTGACCGCGATGCCTTCCGGCGTTGTCCAGGTCGCGGACGCCTGCTTGCCGGCGGGCAAACGGACGTCAACGAAATCGACGGCGTCGAAATTCGGAATCTGGCTCATTTCAGTCCCAGAATATCATGGGCCCCGCGTAAGGTCGAAAGCGCGTCGCAGCCCATAAACACGAATGTTTTGACCCCCGCCTCCCGCCACGTGGTCTCTTTGTCGCCGGGACGGCCGGCGAGTCCGACGATGGCGCCGGCGGCGGTCAGCGCCTTTGCGATGTCTGTAGCTTGGTTTTCATAGATTTTGTCGGACGAGCATATGCAGACGAGCTTGGCGCCCGAGGATTTAAATGCGGCCACCATTTCGTCGCGGCTTTTGAATCCGTCATTGCTCAGCGCCTCGATGCCGCCGGCCTCGTAGAAATTCTTGGCGAAGGTCGCGCGCGTGGTGAAGTCAGACGGCGTGCCGAGATTGGCGAGAAACACCTTCGGCCGCACGCCGGATTTTTGGAACGTCCGGTCGGCGGCGTCGCGCAAGGCTTCGAACGGCTCGGCGAGACGAATGCTCGGTAACGGCTCAATCGTGGGGGCCGCGCCGCTCTCTTTTGGTGGGGCGACGGGAGCAACATCAAGCACGTGCGCGACCTCTTCGTCCAGATTGGAATAGTCGCTGGTGCCAGTAATTGCGTCCCTGCGGCGTGCGGCGGCAGCTTGCCGCTTTTCGCGCACGGCGGCGACCTCGCGCTGGATGAGGCCCTGCTCAAGTGCTGCCCACGCGCCCCCCGCCTTGTCGTAAGCCTGAAACTGCGACCACGCAGCAGCGCAGAGCTTGGCGGTCAGGTCCTCGATGGCGCCGGACCCCGCGGCGGGGTCAGCAACCTTCGCCAGATTGGATTCCTCGAGCAGGACGAGCTGCGCGTTGCGCGCAACCCGGCGCGCAAAAGCATCAGGCAGACCGATCGCGGCGGTATGGGGAAGCGCGGCGATATTGTCGGCGCCGCCAAGTCCAGCGGCGGCAACCGCGATCGTGGTGCGCAGCATGTTCACGTAAGGGTCGTACTTTGTCAGCATGCGCCATGCGGTTTCGGCGGCGATGGTCACCGGATTTGGCACAAGGCCACAGGCCTGTTCGACGCGTGCCCAGAGTTTCCGGATGGCACGGAATTTCGCGATGGTAAGGAATTCATCGGCGTCGGCGGTAAGGCGGAAATAGATCATGTCGCGCGCGGCACCGAGCGCCACGCCGGCCATCTCGAGCGCGCGTAAACAATCCACCGCGGCGGCAAGTGCGAAGGCGAGCTCCTGCGCTTCCGAGCCGCCGGCATTGTGGATGATGCGTCCGTCGGCCACCGCGAAAGGTCCGCGATAGCCTCGCTCGGCGAGGTCGGTCACCCCGCCCGCGAAAACTTTCGATAATTCGCGCCACGGCTTCGGGCTCGCGCCGGTTGCAGCAAAGCCGCCGATGGGGTTGAGGCTCGCACGCAGGTCAACCGACGAAGGTGCAAGCTCGCGGTTCTTCACCAGGCCTGCGAACAGTTGCACGGCCGCGCGCGTCGCAGGGCTCAGGTTAAAATCGATGGTAATGCCTGCATCTAGAGCTACGCCGTCAAGGACGCGCGCCAGCGTCTCGGGCGAAGCATCGAGTCCGTAGCCATTGGCGTTGAGCGAGCCGGCAAATACCAAAGTCAGCCCCCTCGCGCCGTTTTCCAGGTCTTGCAAAGCCTGCACGTTGGCGGCCTTCGGATCGGAGTGGTCGATCCGCTGCATCACGGTCCAGGCCGCACCGGCCAGCCGACCGCCGACTGGCTTCGCGCCTGCTGCGCGCGCATAGAGCGGCTCGATGCGTAGCCCGTCATAGGTCTGGCTGACCAACCGCTTATCGAATCCAGCACCTTTAAGGGCGGCCTCGACCAGTGTTCGCCATTCCGGTTCGGTCGTCGGCGGGAATTCAGCGGCGAGGGAGAGCTCGTCAGTCATGCAAGCAAAATGGCACAGTCGGCACCGTCGGGCCATTGAGTTAAAGCAAGTTGCATACCTGCCCGGCAGAGCGGCTAGGGCAGGCGATAGATACCGCCTGCGTCGAGGGCCTCGGCGGCCTTGTCCACGCGACGCCCGGCGATCACCCGGTCTCCAGCGATTTCGGCCAGAGGCACCAATACGAACGCGCGCTCAAACAAGCGCGGATGCGGCAGCGTCAAGTTGGCTTCGCTCAAAGTCACATCATCATACGCAATAATGTCGATATCGGCAGTGCGCGGGCCATTGCGCTTTTCATGGGCGCGATCTCGGCCGAGCCGCAGTTCGATGGCTTGCGCGCGCGCCAGCAATTCATGGGGATTGAGCGTGGTCTCGACGGCGATCGCAAGATTCACGAAGTGTGCCTGATACTTGAAGCCCCAAGGGGGAGTGCGGTAGTCGGACGAACGCGCTGTCAACCGCACCTCCTTGCCGTCGCAAAGCAGATTTATGGCCCGGTCGAGAATAGCGCGGCTGTTTCCCACATTGCCGCCAAGCGCGAGCAGCGCCTCAGCCATGGCGGCTCCGCACCAGCGTCACGCCGACGTCATTGAAGGTAGCAGCAATGGGAGCGTGCGGCTTGTGGATCGTGACCCGTACAGACCGCACGCGCGGAAAAGCAGCTAGTACGGCGTCGGCAACTCGTCCGGCAGCGGCCTCGATCAAACGGAAGCGCTGCGTACAAAATGCGGCGCTCGCGCAATCGACCACCTTGTCGTAGGAGACAGTATCCATGACCTTGTCCGAGCGGGCAGCGGCTGACAGGTCGATTTCCAGATCGAGATCGATCGTGAAGGTCTGCCCGACCTTGGCTTCGTGCGCCATTATGCCGTGATAGGCGTGAAGTGCGAGGTCACGGATGAAAATGCGGTCGGTCATTGCGCTACCTCAATCGCGGCACCCACCCGTAGCGCCTGGACGGTTTCCGCAACGTCATGGGCGCGCACGATCGCCGCGCCTTTTTGGACCGCTAGCAGATGGGCGGCGATCGAGCCGCCAATGCGCTCGTCCGGTGCCGACGGCGTCACCGTGCTGATGAAGCGCTTACGCGAGGCACCGACCAGAAGCGGCAAGTCGAAGCACTTGAACTCCGCAAGCCGTGCGAGGCAAACGATGCTCTGCTCTGCCGTCTTGCCAAAGCCGATGCCGGGGTCGAGTACTATTCTCTCCCGTGCGATGCCCGCGCGAGCTGCGATCTCCAGAGAGCGGGAAAAGAAGGCCATCACATCTGCGACGATGTCGATCCTATCGTCGGCAGCGTCGCGGTTGTGCATCACGATCACCGATACGCCGCGTTTGGCGACGAGCGGTGCCATATCGGGATCGTGCTGCAGGCCCCAGACATCGTTGACGATGACGGCGCCTTGGTCGAGCGCCCAGGCTGCAATAGAAGCTTTGATGGTGTCGATCGATACCGGCAAGCCGAGCTTAACCACTTCCGGTAAGACAGGCGTGAGCCGCGCCCTTTCGTCGTCCGCGGATACCGGGACTGCACCACCATAGGGTCGCGTCGACTCCGCGCCGATGTCCAGGATATCCGCACCCTGCTGGACCATTTTGGTGGCATGAGCAATGGCCACACCAGCGTCGAGGAACTGGCCACCGTCCGAGAAGGAATCCGGGGTTACGTTGAGGATGCCCATGACCAACGCGCGCCCGAGCGAAAATAGCGCCGAAAGTGCGTTGGAAGCGGATTTTGGCTCGGTTCCGACGGATTTCTCGAGGGTACGAACGCTTTCCATGCCGGTCGCTTTGCTCGGTCGGCGCTGGGCTGTCAAGCCGGCCGCGCCCCGATCCTGAGGTGCGGCACGAAGCGCCGAGCCGCGAAGTAGGGCGGCCGATTTCTCAGTAGGTGATCTTCAGCGGCAAAAGTCTGGCGTTCTCGATCCAGCGTTTGACCACCTTTTCCGACGGCAGCAGACGAACCAGTTTGCGCTTCTTGTTGGCATCGGCCATCGCCTTGGCGAGATTGAGCGGATTTCGATACTTGAGTTCTTTCACGGTATCGACGCCGGCAGCCTGGAGCAGTTCCGCATATTCCTTGCGGACGCCCTTGATGCGCATGCGATCGGCAACGTTGGCCCAGCACAATAACTGCTTCTCGTCGAACCCGGTTTTCTCGGCAAGCGCCTTGCGTCCCTTTACCGTGCGAGCCGCCTCGAGCAGACGGTCGGTCGACCTGATTCCCACCGACTTGAGAGCTAGGGCAACATCGCCGTCGATCCCGTCGATATCGGTGATGGGATAGGACATCCGCGCCTCCTTCGCCTTTTCTTATGTTTATCTTCGTCGTCAAACGGTTCAAACGAACTGACTTAACCCCGGAATCGCACCAACGATTTCTCCGACGGCATCGTCGCCAATTTTTTCTCGGGCATAGGCGATGATTTCGCGGGTAACGCCCTGCACTTGGCCCATGCTCAGTCCTGCCGCCATCATTTTGGTACCGGCGCCCATGATGCCACCCATGGAGAACATGCCGCCGCCGGCTTCGGACTGGTTCGCTAGCAAGGCTTCCGCCCCAGGAAGGCCGTTGATTAGGGTCCCCACCTTATCGGTTGGTCCCTCCTTGCGGAGGAAGTCGAGGATAATGGCAACCGCCTTTTCAGCGGCACTTCGTTCGACACCGACATTGGCGACGAGACGTGCGATCAGCTCATCCATGATCCCCTCACGCCCCCGCATTTGTGACGGAATTGCAATCATATTGAACGCCGCTTTCGTCGCTGACAAGCGTGCCGCAGTCTCATTTGTGTTTGATCGACGCCGCGTTGCGGCTATCGCCGCACCTTTGTCAAGCGAAATGAATCGCACCAGCGAGCTCTGCAATGGGCCCACCGGTTCCCGCGATGCGGCGATATCTGGAGTTAGGGGGACCCCTGCGACGCGTACCGGCGAACTGTGAGCAATGCGGCAATTCGCCTGTTCCACCTGATCAGTAGTTGTAATTTTACCATGAGTAGGATTACCAGGTTGGTGGCTTCGTTAGGCCGTGTATGTGCAAAAAATCCTGCAAGAAGAAGGATATACCGACCGGTCCGGATTGACCCGCTGGTTCACCGTGCGGAATTCTCGGAAAGCCACGTTGCGTTTGCGGCGGGTTACGTTGATGAAGTCGATCAGGGGTTCGCGTATTGTTGTCGTCGCTGACAGCGATCATGGTCATGTCTTCGCTGCCCGTCTCCGGCGCATGGAGGTGGCCATGTGACAGCGGTGGCCGGACTCGAGGGGGCGGGCTTTGACAAGCCGACCCTGCATTGACGCTTCTTTTCAGCTTGGGTCAGCATTGCTACCTTCAGATTCCTGCCCGTAAGGAGTTCCTCATGACGACCCTCGACGCGGTTCTGAGCCGCATCGATCAGGATATCGACCAAAGCGTAGAACGATTGTTCGCCCTGTTGCGGATCGCTTCGGTTTCGACAGATCCAGCGTTCAAAGATCAGTGCCGGGCGGCTGCCGAGCATGTCGCCGCCGATCTCAAATCGATCGGCTTCGAGACTACTGTCCGCCCCACCGCCGGCCACCCGGTGGTGGTCGGCAAGTCGAACGGCGCGGTAGGCCCGCGCGTACTATTCTACGGCCACTATGACGTACAGCCGGTCGACCCTTTGAATTTATGGAAGACGCCACCATTCGAACCGCGCATCGAAACGTTGCCGGATGGCCGCAAGATAATCGTCGCGCGCGGGGCCTGTGACGACAAGGGCCAAGCAATGACCTTCATCGAGGCTTGCCGCGCATTCAAGGCCGTCACCGGCAAGCTACCGCTGCCGGTTACTATGATGATCGAAGGGGAGGAAGAATGCGGTTCCAAGAATCTGTTCCGCTTCGTCCACGACAATGCCTCTGAGTTCAAGCTGGACCTGGCACTCGTTTGCGACACCGCCATGTGGGACCAGAAGACGCCGGCCGTGACCACCTCGTTGCGGGGACTGGTTTACGAGGACGTGAAGATCACTTGTGCCGACAGGGATCTGCATTCAGGCGTGTTCGGCGGTGCGGCGCAGAACCCGCTGCGGTTACTGTCGCAAATTTTGGGAGCGATGTGGGACGACAAGGGGCGCGTCACCATCCCGGGCTTCTACGATGGCGTGAAGGACCTGCCTGCGGATATCAAGGCCGACCTGAAAGGCCTCGACTTGACGGCTGAGAAGTTTCTTGGACCCATCGGCTTGAAAAAGCCAGCCGGCGAACAAGATCGTATGCTGATTGAAATGGTCACCACGCGCCCGACCGCCGAGATCAACGGCATCATCGGCGGCTATACCGGCGAGGGCGCCAAGACCGTCATTCCCGGAGAGGCCAGCGCGAAGGTTTCCTTCCGGCTCGTAGGCGAGCAGGCCCCCGAGAAGATCCGGGACGCCTTCCGCGCCTTTGTGCGGGCGCGGCTACCCGCCGACTGCAAGGTCGACTTCGGCAACTTCGGGTTGGCGCCGGCGATCCAGCTTTCGTTCGACAATCCTGCGCTCAGCAAAGCGCGGGCTGTACTCGCCGAAGAATGGGGACATAAGGCCGTGGCCGTCGGAGCAGGGGGTTCGATTCCGATCGTGGCCGATTTCAAGAGCGTGCTCGGCATGGATTCCTTACTCGTCGGCTTCGCGCTGGACGATGACCGTGTGCATTCGCCGAACGAGAAGTTCGACTTGAAGTGTTACCACAAGGGCATCAGGAGCTGGGCCCGCATCCTCAACGCGTTGTCAGTCGGCTAGCCGAGCCTACTTCAGCTGGTCGGCGATCTTGTCGATGACGGCCTGTGCGCATTCGTCGTCCTTACCGGGCGAACCCGACACGCCGACCGCGCCGATCACGTCGTCGCCGACCTTGATCGGTAGGCCGCCCGCAAGCGCAATCACGCGCGTATATTCCTTGAAGCCGGCAACGGCAGGCTCATACTGGATGCGTTTGACAATCGCGGCCGACGGCTGGCGAAAAGTACGCGCCGTGTAAGCCTTGCGTGTGGAGGCTGGCGCCCTCATCGCGCAGCACCGCCAGCGCCAGGCCGCCGTGGTCGAGCACCGAAACAGAAATTAAGCAGTTCTCCTTGATTTGCCCGGCACGAGATGTCCAAGGTGAGAACCCCGGTCGCGCCGGCCTATTTCTTGAGCTTGTATCCGGTTTTGAACATCCACGAGACCGTAGCAAGGCA
>DASSLE010000421.1:0-8650 GCA_035689725.1 Pseudolabrys sp. | reverse complement strand
AAGGCCGGCGTACCGAAAGATGACGCATTCGAGATCGCTGAACTCATGCTGGAGGCTGACCTGATCGGTGCCGATGCGCAAGGTATTTTCCGCCTGATGCAATATGTGCAGCGATTGAAGCTCGGCTCGACCAATCCCCGGCCCAACATCACAGTCAACCGGACAGCGCCGGCGACGGCTCTCGTCGATGGCGACAACGGTATGGGACACCTGGTTGTTGCGCGCGCGGCGCAGACTGCTATCAAACTCGCGCGCGAATGTGGCGTTGCCTGGGTCGGATGCCGCATGTCCGGCCACGCCGGCGCGGCCGGTGTCTATGCCGCGCTGCCGCTCAAGGCTGATATGGTCGGTCTCTATTCGGCCGTCGCCAACGCCAATCACATGCCGCTGGCTGGCGGTGCCGAGCCGTTGCTCGGCACCAACCCGCTTGCGATCGCGATTCCTGCAGGCGAAGAAGCGCCGGTGGTCCTCGACATTGCTACTTCGATCGTCTCCTACGGAACCATCAAGAACCATCGTCTTCAGAACAAGCCGCTGCAGGGCGATTGGATGATCGATCCGAGAACCGGTGAGGCGGTGATCGATCCCCATAAGAGTGCCGAAGCACTATTGCTGCCGATGGCGGGCTACAAGGGCGCAGGACTCGCGTTGACTCTCGGTCTCCTGGCCGGCACGCTGAACGGTGCGCTGTTTGGTCGCGATTGTGTCGATTTCAACGCCGAGCCGGACAAGATTACCAATACGGGGCAGTTTGTGGTCGCGCTCGATCCCAGCCGATTTCAGCCGCTGGCACAATTCAAAGCCGAGGTTGATCGGCATATTCGTGAACTGCGCCAAACGAAAGCGCTACCCGGCCAGAATGTGCGCCTACCGGGCGAACAACGAGCGCAACGTCGCGGCGACCGCCTGCGTAACGGAATACCGCTCGCGCCCGAATTGCTGGCGCAGCTCGACAAGTTTGCAGGCGATTTGTCGATCAAACCGCTGCGCGAACGCGGCTAGACGCCCACATCACATAACTGCCGTATTTTTAGTGCTCAAGGGAACAAATCGAATAAACCGCCGTTCATTCCACGGCCCGCCCTCAGTCAGTGCGAGGCCGTCGATGCGGCATTGGCGTAAATCAATTGTCGAATCAATTGTATGAAGCTGATCGAAAAGAATGAAATAGTGCCTTGGGTCAAGAGGAAGCTGGCTCATGTCGGCCTTCTATTAGCGTTTGGCAGCGCGCTGTCCGCAATTCCCATGCTCAGTGTCTCTAGCGAAAACAGCTTCGATCGAATTCAAGCCGGCGAGTGGGTAGTTGCGTCGATGTATTGGGAAGACAAGCTGGTGTCGACCGGCAAGAGCTTCAATCCGATCGGATGGCATGCCGCTCATAAAACGTTGCCGATCGGGACGTTGATCCGCGTGTCGAATCCGAAGAACCACCGGTCGATCAACGTAACGATCAACGATCGAGGCCCGTTTGTAGCAAACCGCGACCTGGATCTCAGCCTTGGCGCCGGCGCATTGTTGGGTCTCCAAGGGTTGGGCACCGTCTATATGGAAGTCCTGTCGATCCCGCCGATAAAAAATATGCAACGACCGGTCGTGGAAAGTTTATTCGCGGTGAATGATGCGAATGCCAACTGTGTGGGTGTATCTGCCTGTTAGGCGCGCCGCCGCGATCACCTCGCCCGAATTGAGCGGCGGGTTCCTGAGGCCGGCAGCTCAAAATGGCCGCCAAAGCCCGCGCATTTATAGTTAACCTATCGTTAACCTAAAAAGGTAAACGACATTTAAGGATTACTACCGATTTGTTAACCTTTATCGATAAGAGGGGCGGGGCGAAAGATTGCGCTCAATGCGGCTCTTGAGTTGCGGCCACCGCTTGCCGATCGGCCTGAGGGGCAACCGCAAAGTCCCGCCGCAACGCATCCAGTCCCTGTCTCCGCTCGTCAGCCTGCGAGCGTTAATCGCGGGCGCGAGTTGCTGCGTCATGGATGAAGGAGCGGCTCAGTGACTGCGGGGATCTTGCTCAGTAGCCAAACGCGGGGCGATTGGGTCGAACTCAGCGCGGCCGGATCGTGGACGGCCGAATATGCCAGTGCGATCGAGCCACAGGTTGACGCTGTCACGCGTGGCGTCACGGCGCGCAGCATCGCGATCAATATCGCCCGCATCGATTATCTCGATACTTACGGGGCATGGCTCATCGAGCGTGCGCTGCGGAACTGGACAAGCCAGGGGCGCGAGGCGCGTCTTGTCGGGCTGCGCGAAGACTACCGCGGCCTTTTCGAAAAGGTTCAGGCCGGCACGCAGACGCTGTCGCCGCCGCCCCCAAAGCCCAACAGCATCGTCGCAACGTTGGAAAGCGTCGGCAGGACCATGGCGACGGTGGGTTCCGATCTCGGCTTGTTGGCGCAGATGCTCGGTTCAGTGATGGTCGCACTCAAGCGCGTGGCGTTGCGGCCGATGAGTTTTCGGTTCACGTCGATGGTTCACCAGCTGGAACGCGTCGGCTGGCGAGCGGTGCCGATCATCCTGCTGATCACCGTGTTGATCGGTGCCATTCTCGCGCAGCAGGGCATTTTCCATTTCCGCAAGTTTGGGGCAGACATCTATGTCATCGACATGGTCGGCGTCCTGGTGCTTCGTGAAATTGGCGTGCTGATTGTATGCATCATGGTTGCCGGACGGTCTGGCAGCTCCTACACCGCCGAACTCGGCGCCATGCGCATGCGCGAGGAAGTCGATGCGCTGCGTACCATGGGCTTTGATCCGATTGAGGTCCTGATCCTGCCGCGCATCCTGGCCTTAGTCATTGCGGTGCCAATTCTCACGTTCCTCGGCTCGATGGCGGCGCTCTATGGCGGTGGACTGGTATCCTGGCTTTACGGGGGCATCCAGCCGGAGGTCTTTTTGGCTCGCCTTCGCGAAGCGGTCACGAGCACCACGTTCGAGGTCGGAATGATTAAGGCGCCTTTTATGGCGCTCGTCATCGGCGTCGTGGCCTGCGTCGAAGGCTTGCAGGTGCAGGGCAGTGCCGAGTCCCTCGGCGAGAAAACCACCAATTCCGTGGTCAAGTCCATTTTCCTCGTTATCGTGCTCGACGGTGTTTTCGCCATGTTTTTCGCGTCAATCGGCATGTGACATGGCAAAAGATCCCATCATCGAAGTGCGCGATCTGGTCGTCGATCTGAAAAGCGTTCGGATTCTCAATGGCGTCACGCTCGATGTTTATCGCGGTGAGATTTTGGGCTTCGTCGGGGCATCCGGCGCGGGCAAGTCGGTCCTCACGCGCACAATCCTTGGTCTGCTGCCGAAACAGCAGGGACGGATCGATGTCTTCGGCGTCAATCTCGACGAGGCTGGCGAGATGCAGCGCCAGGAAATCGAGCGGCGCTGGGGCATCCTGTTCCAGCAAGGAGCATTATTCTCCTCGCTGACGGTCGGCGAAAATATCGAATTTCCTATCCGCGAATATCTCGATATTTCGGATCGCCTGATGACCGAAATAGCCATCACCAAGCTGGAAATGGTCGGTCTCAAGCCGGACGTATACCGCAAATTCCCTTCTGAACTTTCGGGCGGCATGATCAAGCGCGTCGCGCTCGCGCGAGCGCTGGCCCTCGACCCGGAAATTCTCTTCCTGGACGAGCCCACCTCAGGCCTCGATCCGATCAGTGCCGGCGATTTCGATCAGCTGATTCTGACTTTACAACGAACTTCGTCGATGGCGGTTTTTATGGTAACCCATGACCTCGACAGCCTGCATACGATCTGCGACCGGATCGCTGTTCTTGGCGACGGGAAGATCATTGAGGCCGGCACCATGGAGACGATGCTGGCATCGCAGCATCCATGGTTGAAGTCCTATTTCCATGGGGTGCGCGCCCGAGCAGGCCTGCAAGCTGCGGCGAGGAACTAACGGAGTAGAGTGATGGAGCGAAAAGCGCACTACGCACTGATCGGATTTTTCACGTTCGCCGTGGTCGCGGGCGCGTTTGGCTTTATTTTCTGGCTGCATCACTCATCCGGCAAGAAACAGGCCGTGGCTTATCGCGTGATCTTCGACAGTTCCGTGTCCGGATTGCAGGTTGGCGGCAACGTTCTGTTCAACGGCATTCGCGTTGGCGAGGTCACTAATCTGCGGCTTGATCCCGATAAGCCGTCGCAGGTGATCGCATTACTGGCGGTCAATAAGGCGACCCCGATTCGCTCCGACACCCGTGTGGGCCTTGAATTTGCCGGCCTGACCGGCGTTGCCGCCGTGTCTCTCAAGGGTGTTTCCGCAACCACACCATTAATCGAAAGAGAGGAAGGCGAGCCGCCGACCCTGAAGGCCGATCCAAGCGCCAGTCAGGACATGATGCAGGCCGCCCGTGACGTTCTGAACAAAGCGGAGGAAGTGATCGCGGCCAATCAGGAGGCGCTGCATCAAGCGATCAATGATATTGCCACGTTTAGCGCATCGCTCGCGCGCAACAGCGACAAAGTGGATTCGATCATGAGTAACGCCAATGAAACTATGAGTAACGCCAAGGAAGCAACTGCTTCGGCCCGCACGCTTATCGACAACCTCGACAAGCGCACCGACGACATCACGATCGGCGTCAACAAGATGACCGCGACTGCGACGCGGCAAATCGACATCGCCGGCAAGGCAATTACGGACCTTGCGCACAATCCCCAGCGATTTTTGTTCGGAGGTGGCGGCAGTACCAGCACAACGCCGGCGGCCACGCCGGCGCGCAGGCCGGCACAGTAATAACCGGCCGCTTAGGCAGCGGCGCGCACCTCGTCGGGATCGAGGGGCAGTTTCACGGGCTGCTTGCGCTTGGCCGACAGATCGAGAGCTTTGGTCAGCATCAGGTTCCGGTGAGCTTCTTCCAAAGTCGCAGCCGCCGTCGGCAGCCCAAGCGCGACGCGGTTGAGCCAGGAATCAGTTTCTTCGGCCATCGGTCCGCGTAATTCACCCAGCGCCATATCTCCGGGCGGATAGCTGCCCATGAAATCGACAAGCCGCGTGGCATCAGGATTGTAGCCCTCCGACTGCGGCTTCGAGACCGCAAGCACAATATCGCGGTGCGTATCGTCGATAGTGAGCACGCCGGTGGTACCGACGATGCCGACTTCGAGCGAATACACAGCGGCCGGCCAGGTCACCGGCAGAGCCCAGGAAATGTTGAGATGATAAATGGTGCCGTCGGAAAAATTGATCATGCCGGCAGTGCCGTCGATGCCTTTGTAGGAGGGACCCAGCACCTTGTCGACCGAGCGCGCATAGCATTCGACCGCGGACTTGCCTTCCAGACACCACATGCAAATGTCGAGGGCGTGCGTGCCGGAAATGACCATCGGCGAGATGGTCGCTGGATCATCGGTGCGCTTGTAGTTATCGATGGCGACCAGACGATTCATGAACGCACGTGAAGTCACCATCGTAACATCGCCGAGCGCACCGGTGCGGCATTTCTCCTTGGCCGCCAGCCAGCGGCGGCGGAAGCGTTGGGTGTAGCCGACGACGGCATCCAATTTCGCCGCTTTGATCGCATTCAGCACCCGCTCGGATTCGGCCAAGCTGGTGGCGAGCGGCTTTTCGATCAGCATTGGAATGCCACGCTCGACGGCAGCCATGATCGGATCGACGTGCAGATGCTCGTCGGTGCAAATGATAGCGGCGGTTACCTCCGGCCGCTTGAGCAGTTCGACATGACTTTGCGTGACAAAATCCGCATTGATCTTCGGACCCACTTCGCCGGCGCGGTTTGGATTTTTTTCGGCGAGCCCGATCCACTCGATGGCCGGATGGCGCGCCGCCACCTCGCCGCGGAACAATCCGACGCGGCCGCCACCAACGATCGCGAGGCCTATTCCCTTGGCTGACTTTTTCATTGGTTTACCCCCGCGCGGATTTTCTGCTTGAACTCGGCAATCGCCGAAATTGTTTCGTTGGTGAGTGGCAGATCCACCGGCTCATTTCGATCGGCGGACAGGTCCGCGGCGCTGTAGGTTTCCATCACGCGCCTCGCGCTTTCCGGGGTCACCATGACCGACGTGTCGCGGATGCAGGCTTCCAGGAAGTGGATTGTTTCCGGGCCCATGCCGCCGGCGAACACGTTGTCGACCCACTCACCCGGCATTGTAGACATCGGGAACACCTGGCCGTCCTTCTGCGTGTTGAGCCAGTTATCGCGTTGGGTATCGTCGAGAAACAACGAACCTTCGGTGCCAGTGATCTCGATCCAGGTCGCGCAATAGTTTGGATAGCTCGGCGGCAGATTCCAGCCACCGCCGATCATCACCGCCACACCATTATCCATGGTGACAGTGGTGAACATCACATCGTGGGAACCGTTGATGGGCTGCATATAACCATAAGCGCCCTGCGAATAAACGCGCACCGGCTTGGCTGGCTCCAAAAGCCAGAGCACAAAATCGAGGTCGTGAGTCGACTCCATCACGACAGGAGAAAGCCGCACGCGGCTGGCGATCTTTTTTCCCAGGCTGCGCGAGAGATGACGACTGACCAATACCGACACGACCTTGCCAAGGGTGCCGTCGACGATTTTCTTTTTAGCGTACGCAATCTTTGAGTTGAAGCGCTGCGAATAACCGATGGTGAACTTTAGATTGTTGCGTTTGGCGAGCAGGATGAGTTCGTCGGCTTCCCACAGTTCCAATGCGATTGGCTTTTCCAGCATCACGTTCTTGCCGGACTTCAGGCAGTCGCGGCAGATCGGATAGTGGTTCGATTCCGGCGTAGTCGAAATGTAGACCACGGAGATGTTCGGGTTCTTGATGATATCGTTGTAGTCGAGCGTTGCGGTGGCGGGTTTGTAGAGCGCCTTCACTTCGGCCAGCCGATCCGGCCGGATTTCACAAAGGTGCAATTTGTCCACCAGTGCCGTACGCGAGAGCGTTTCCGCGCGCGTGCCCCCGACCCACCCGACACCGATCACTGCAGCTTCAACCGTTCTCACCAGACCTATTCCTTCCGTTTCTTATGATGTCCTGCGACCGGCCGGCCGCGCGACGGCACACTAGCCCACGCGCAAAATAACCGGAAGAGCGTGCTTTTTCAGCGTGCGAAAGCGTGCGTGCCGACGCCAAATACTTGACGTGCGAATTGCGGATAGACCTCCGCCAATTGCGGCGCGACCACCTCTCGCATGAGCTTGAGCGTCTCGGGTGAGGGCGCCGGAGTCTGCGGTGCTGCGGCCGACATTTCGAAATCGAATCCTGTGTTTTCCAGGACCTCTTCGACTGTATGGCCCGGATGCACGCTTGCCAGCACGAAGTGTCCGTCCAAGAAACTGAACAGGCAACGGTTGGTCACTAGCGCGATCGGCCCACCCGGACGATAGACGTTGGCTTCGCTTGTACCTGGTGCGCTGATGAAATCGACCTTGGGCACCAGCGTGCGGCGCGAATGCTCGGTGCGGAAAAGGATCACCTTCGGCACCACATAGTAAAGATAGGCGGAGCCAAACGAGCCGGGGAAGCGCACGTTCGGATGCTCGTAGTCGCCGGTGCTTACAAGGTTGACGTTGCCCTGACCGTCGATTTGTCCGCCCGAGAGGAAGAATACATCGATGCGCCCTTGGCCCGCGCAGTCGAACAGTTCGCGCGCCCCATCGGTGAAGAAATTGTGCTTGCGGCTCTGCAGTAGCGAAACGTAAGGGTACCCCTTGCCACGTTCGCGCGCGAGCAGTGCCGCGGTTGCCGGGATCGGCGAAGCGTTACCGACTGCGACATGACGTACATCGCCGATCAGACGCGCGATCACGTCAGCGAGTAGTTCCTCGTCGCGGAAAGTTTGCTTAGTGTGCGGCAATGCGTGTGGCCTATCCGTCATGACGGCTGGGAGCGCTTCGATCACGCTATCTTCTTCTGATACACATGCCTGGCGACATATTCCGCGAAACCTTCTGTCGTCGCCGCCATGCGCGCGTACTCAGCAAGATGGTCAGTATCGGCGGAATAGAAATCCGGCAATCCCAAGGGCCATGCGCCGCGCTCGGCCAGCGCAATGCTTTCGACGTAAAAGCCCGGCAGCGTGCCGGCGGCGAGCGTGGGATCGTCCAGCAAATTGCTGTCGTGGATTTTTTCCACGGTTGCAACGGTTTTATTTGCAGCGTGGGCCATAGTGGCAAGCTCTCGTTGCCGCCCGATCCAGACATTGCCGAAACGGTCCGCCATCGGCGCGTGGATTAACGCCACGTCCGGCCTAATCGCTGGCAGCAGCACGATGGGATCGTCATTGGCAAACGGGCTGTCGATCACTTTCCAGTCGCCGCGGTATTTCAGGACATCCGAGCCGACAAGTCCGCGCAGCGGCATAAACGGTATACCTTTTTCAGAGGCCTGCAACGCCGCATGCAGCGCCGGGCAGGTAGCGTCTTTCATTTTGATCGCGCCCGATGTGATTGCAGCGGTAAAGCGTGGCGCCGGGCCATATTCGCCGAGACTGACCGCGCTCGTCTCCAATGTTTCGACGCAGCCGGTGCCGATCAGGAGGTCAGCTTGCAGGCTCGATGTTGGGAGTGCGACCAGATGTAACCGCTTCACGCCGCGCCGTATAAGTGCGCGCGTCGCGGCCATTGGCACGCCCGAAACCTCGCGCGGCACCACCAACATGCAACCGTCACTAATCAGCGCGATC